>CAMYNZ010000154.1 GCA_947259865.1 uncultured Desulfobacterales bacterium
GTGACCTTGCTGCACGAAATGAAACGGCGTGATGTCCGCTGCGGGCTGGAATGCATTTGTGGCGGCGGCGGTTTAGGGATTGCGGCGATATTTGAAAGAAAATAGAAACCGTTTTCGATCGCGGCTGGAAGCCGCTCCCACACATGCATCAGCGCTAAGTGGGAGCGGCTTCCAGCCGCGATGAACCGGCATTAGATGCACTTTTAAGTCGGTTTCAAATAGGAGCCATCGCAAAAATCCATCTAAGGTTTAAAAATTTCCTAGTTATACTTTCATTTATCCATTAAATATTAATAGCTTATTATATATTAATTAATGTATAGCTTGATATATAAAAAGTTAAAGTAAAACATTATTTTATCGACATAATCTCTTGTTATTTAATGTAAAAGTTGCTTAATTAAAGCCAAATATCGGCCGATTCTGTGATCATCACTTCTAAGCCAGCAGCCCCCCATCACATGTGAGACACATACCGGTGGTATAGGAGGCGGCACCTGATAGCAGATACAGCGCTGAACCGGCCATCTCCCAGGGTTGTGCATATCTGCCCATGGGAATGCGTTTGATGGCTTGATCATAAAACTCTTTGTTGTCTACCAGGGCCCTGGAGAATTTGGTTCTGGTGAGCCCCGGCAGTAAAGCGTTTACCCGAATGTCTTTATCGGCCAGCTCCCTGGCATAGGCCTTTGTCATGGCAATAAGCCCGGCCTTTGTGATGGAATAAATTCCCTGCATCAACCCGGGTCTCACACCGCTTACCGATGATACATTTACAATAGCCCCACCGCCGGCTTCAACCATGAGCGGAACCGCATGTTTTATCATGAAAAAAGGGCCTTTTAGATTAACGTCATGGGTTTTATCCCAGGCAGCCTCATCGGCTCCCCGCATTTCTCCGAGATAGGGATTTGTCCCGGCATTATTTACCAGGATGTTCAGTCCGCCATATTGTTTGCGGACCGTTTTGAACAAGGATTCGATTTGATCTAAATAGCCCACATGACAGGCAATGGCGGTAGCTTTGGCGCCATTTTCTTCAATTTTGTCAACCACCTCCCGGAGCCCCTCCAATTTCCGGCTGACAAGAATACAGTCAGCACCATGCTCTGAAAGCGTCATGGCGATGGCTTTTCCGATACCACGACTGGCGCCGGTGATCAGCGCAATCTTACCCTGAAGAGAAAAATCTATCATTTATTGTCTCCTCATTTCTCGTTTGGAAATTATATAAAACATTAATATTCATGTTCACCGCCCGCTCCGCTCGAGGCGCAGAGTGCGCAGAGAATTATTATCTTTTTCTATGCCGGTGAGAGGCCGGCATAGAAAAAACTGCAATCGCTTTGCGATGAAGATCCTCTGGCTTTGCTAGCTATACTTGCTAGGTAGAATCCGTGGGCTATTTCTCTGGGATGGAGAACTCCCCATAATGGCAGGACCTAACTTGGGGGATGCCATTGGTCAACTATCAGTTTTTTTTTGCCACGATGTGGCTGATGTTATTCATTTGCCGTCCTCTCAACGGCAAATGAAAAAATATCTCTCTCTGCGCTCTCCGCGCCTCTGCGGTGAGCACTCTTTTTCATAAAAGCTCAGGTGCTTATTCTGATGCCTGCCTTTTCTTCTCATAGGCCTCGATCAAAGCGGGAATGAAAGTGGTCAGATCTTCTACAATGCAGATATCGGCCACGTTGAAGATTGCGGCCTTTGGGTCCGTGTTAATTGCTATCACACATTCAGCACCTCGCATTCCGGATACGTGCTGCACCGCCCCGGAAACGCCGCATGCTATGTAAAGTTGAGGTGTAACCGTTGCCCCGGTAACGCCCACCTGTTGCCGATATTCCAGCCAACCCATGTCACATACCGGGCGCGACCCGCCTACAGCGGATTTGGGAAAACGTTTTGCCAGTTGATAAATGAGATCGAGGTTTTCTTTTTTACCGATGCCCCGGCCGACAGTGATCACGACTTTTGCTTCTGTCAGTGAATCACTCGATGTATGCGCAGTTTTGATTCCCACGGATCGTGATTGCTGCGGCTTTATGGGCGCTGACCGCAGGTCTACTGTGCCCGTTGAAACCTGAGCGGGGGAAAGCGGCTTAAAGAAACCGGGCTGAACTGTCAGAATTGTCGTCGGGGTAGTCGGGCAGACATCTGCAACCACTTTTCCGCCAAAAATTGAACGGCTGAAATGAAGACGATCGGCATCCTGAAATATGCGTTCTACTCCGGTAATACAGGCCCCACCTGTTCGAAACGCTACAGCCGGGGCGAAATCGTGCCCCTGGGCGCTGTGGGCGATGCATACGAGTTCCGGCTGCATTTCCTGGACAAGTTGCGTCAGGATGGTTTTGTAAACCTCGCCGTTATATGATTTTAAATGAGGATTGCAAACGGCAATGACATCACATCCATGATCTTCTGCCATTCGATTGGCCATTGCTTCAATGTCATCGCCAAGAAGGACAACGCACACACGCGTCTTTTGGATTTGCTGAATCACATCAGCGCAGGCCAAAAGCTCGAATGTAACAGGTTTTAATTTTCCATCAAAATGTTCGGCGGCGAGTAATATTATTTTGTTTTGCATGGGCCTTTAAGTCCATTGAACAAATGATTTTTCATGCAGTATTTGTAGCAGTTGCTCGGCTTTCACTTGCCGAGACCCCTCGAGGAAAAGAGCTGCCCGCAGTTTTCGGGGGTATGTCAATTGGACCACTTTCAGTCTTTGCGCGAGATGTTCGAGTTTTGCGGCGTCGACTGTCACCAATTCCGTCTTATTGGCTCTGAGAAGGTTTGAAAGGGAAGGATAGCGCGGCTGATTGATGCCCGTCTGGACAGTCAAAACCGCAGGTAGATTAAGCTCCAGCTGTTCCCTGAAACCCCCCTCAATTTCACGCTCGATATAAACGTGCTTTTTTTCAGGTCCAAGCTTTTCATAAATTACGGCGGTGACACACGGCAGGACTAGATTTTCGGCAATGAGCGGCCCGACCAAACCCTGCATGGCATCTTCGGACATCACCCCTGCCAGAATCAGATCGTAGGTTCGCACGTAAACGGCGATCCAGGATGCGACCTCAAATGGGTCCGGATTATCCTCATCATCAGTGACAATATGAATCCCGCTATCCGCTCCCATTCCGATGGCTCTTTTAATGGCAGTCTCAACGCGTGGCGGTCCGACAGATATGATGTCAATGGTGGTATCAGGAAAAGCGTCTTTTATCTGAAGCGCCTCTTCGACAGCGGCTTCATCATATCGATTCATCTTCCATTCATCTATAAGGTCTTTCTGAATCCCCCGGTTGGATGTATCGATGACAATAGACGCTTCGGTTTCCGGTACCTGTTTGACACAAACCAGTATTTTCATGCAGGATTCATTACCACACGACCGCAGAATAAGTAAATAGAGTTTGGTATTTGTTAAATTTATGAGTTGATGTTGTAGGTGTAGTAGTAGGAAATTTTCTGCGAAGTTTGCCGGTTGAGCACAAAGCCGAGAAACTTTTCCTGTGGGATCAGTTGCAAAGCCTTTTCGACGTCGTGTATAGAGGTTTGCCCCTCGGCCACGACCATTATGATACAATCGACAAGTGGCGCCAGCACGATTGCATCAGCTCCGCCAAAGATAGGAGGGACATCAAAAAATACATAGCGATCCGGATAACGGGTCTTCATCTCATGGATCAGAGAGCTCATCCGGGGTGAACCCAGAAGTTCCGAGCTATCATGGATCGTTCGTCCACCAGATATCAGGGTCAGTTTATCGATCCCCGGCCAAACGATAAAATCCTTGAGCGGCCGGTCATCTATCAGATAATCGATCAGACCTTTGTCGCTGTCAATTCCAAGGTATTTGTGGATATTTTGGCGCATCAGATCGCTATCAACCAGAAGTACCGTCTGGTTAAATTCTTTTGCAAAGGTGACCGCCAGGTTAATGCTTGTCAGCGTTTTGCCTTCCCCCGGGTTTACGCTAGTGATCATTATGGTATTCCAGCCTTTTTCCTTTGTACGGTGTTGAATCTGGGTACGGAGGATTTTGTAAAAATTAATTTCCTGTGAATCCGGGAACATCCCGACGATTCGGTTTTCAGCCGCGAACTTTGGATCCAGCTTGATGGATTTGGCTTCCGAATAGATCGGCGATACCCAACCGGCTTTATCCTTTTTATCCGCATCCGAAAGCGTTTCTTCAAATTTTATTGCCGACGGGGTAGGGGATCCATCTTTGCGTTTATGGAGATAATTTTTAAATTTCATCACAATTCTCTTTATAATCAATCTATCGGGTTATCGTATTTCTCACATCGAAAGACGCCGCATTAATTTTGCCCAGAAAATATTTAGATCCATGACCAGGAAGTGAAACGCCAGCAAACTGCCTATTATTAAAACGATTAATCCCAGAACTTGAATAGCGTGTATAATATTTTTTCTGCGGATGTCCTTTTTTGTTGTTATTTCCGGAATTCCGGCCAGCACCGGAAAGGATGTGACCGAAGAGAGCATTTCGGAACTTCTAACAGAACTATCCGTAAATTCCTTTATGGAGGCGAAAGCGACCCCTGCAGCGATACCCAAAACAAATCCGATCATCATGATGGCCATGCGGTTCGGTTTGTAGGGCTTTTCAGGCAAACGAGCCGGATCAATAATTGTAAAGCGCTCACCTTTTTGTCCCTTTTCAAGACCATGGGCAACGTTTGCTTCCATGAACTTTCGAACCAGGTCGTCGTACTTGGCCTGGGTGTTGTTGCGCTCAACGGTCAGGGCGTTATAGGCCTCCTCAACCTTCGGGGTGGCCTCGATGCGGCGACGATATTCCTCAGCTTTCATATTTATATCAATAATTTGCCTCTTGACCGATTCAATTTCGGCCCGGGTGCTCGCGAGCTGGGAGGCAAGCGTAATATAAGCAGGATTGTCGGGCAGACCGTCCGATGTACCCTCCGTGTTATCGAGGTTTTCGATCCGTTTTTCGAGCCTTTCAATTTCCTCCTTGGTCTTGATAACATCGGGATACTGATCCGTAAAGCGAGTTTCCAGATTCGCTAAATGAACCTTTAGTTCCCGGAGCCTTCTTTTATCCTCGGTCATCTTTTCCAAAGGGGTTATGCTGGCTAGTTGGGTTTGAAGATATCCCTGTCTTTCCTTGAACGTCTGGAGCTGCTGGTTCAATCTATCGATATTCCGTTCGGTATTGTTCAGACTTTGCATGTTAACCTGAAATACCTCGGGGAGTTCGTTGATATGCATTTCCTTATACGCAGCAATTTTAGCCTCGATCCGATCCAGGTCAATTTTGAGTTTTTTCATTTCATCTTTGAGAAATTGTGAGGTTTCCCTTGTCTGCCGTTCTCTGACGCGCAAGTTTTCTTCGAGAAATAAAGAGGCAAGAACATTGGCGACGCGCTGAACCTTATCGGGTACCCCCTTGCCTTCAAAAGTCAGGGTAAATGCCACCGTTGCAGAGCTGGGCCTCCCTGTTCGTCGATCAACCACTTCGGCACTTATGGTTTCAAGTTTGATGGATTTACGCATCTTATCCACAATTTGATCGCTCGTAAGTTTTCCCTTGTAATCCGGGTAGAGATTAAAACGATTGATAATATCGATTAACCGGGATGTGCTCATAATTCTCTGGTGGATGGATTGGAGTCGCTGCTCAACGAAACTGGTCACCGTGGCCATAACAAAGTCGGCTGGAATTTCCTGTTCTTCTATCAGGATCGTAGAGGTAGATTTATAAACTGGGGGGAGAGACACGGCGATTACGGCGGAGATGACAAAAATTATAAGAGCCGGAAGAATAAGGCTCCATTTTCTGCGTTTTAAAATTAAAATATAGTCATTCAGCGTTACCGTGCTCGGCCCCATAAACATGCTCCTTTATTTCGCCCGCAATGACTCTACACTTATGCTCAATTAGCACAAAACTTAATTCTATCAAATCCCGCCGTATGTATGCAATCCCCAATATTGTATAAACCTACTCAAAAAACGGATAAAAGATTACAAATTGCAGAAAAATAAGATTTCTTTTGGCCGATTCATTTGCCACCTCATCTTTGGATCGCGTATAAATATAGGATGCATCTAAAACAACGTCATCCCTGATTTCATAATGGAGTGCGGATTGGAGACGCAACGTTTTTTCATCAATATCCTCGGTGGCAAAGGTCCCCTGGTCTGCCTGGTTTAAATAGTAACCAATTTTAAATGAGCCTTTGAAATTATAGGTAAATCGGTGGCTTATATCAAATTTCAGGGCTGTTCTTTCTGTGACAGCATTTCTGCCGCTGGCCGCCTGAATGTCGTGAGAAAAGGTTAAGTTCTGTCTTGTGAATTCGTCTTTATAAGAAAGGCGAAGTTGCCCGGTGAAACCCGATTCGTGTTCACTCAGATCTGATGTCGGCACTACCGGCTGATCTTCACGGCGTTGCTTCGTATAGCGGCCTCCAAGATCGATGAGCAACCCGAGTCTTTCGGTTATCTCATGGCTGGCCCCGATCGTCCCCAAATAGTTAGTAACCTTGATATCCGGATAATCGTATCGATTGTAATCGATGTTCATACGGGTTGAGGTCGATGGGAGGTACTTGGCCAGGCGATGGGTAACCGTTAGGCCGGCATTATGTGAATCATAATCAGCGGATGTTGGATTTTCAAAATCCTGATTGACATAGGCATAGGCCAGGGAGGCTGCAGTGTTTTCGGAGACCGAATATTTCCCGGCCAGTGAAATGTCACGGCGGTAGCGAAGAAATCTATCCAGGACAAGACCGGTCGTCTCGATATCTCTGTCCGGGCGGGAATCCTTGATATATTCAAATTCACCCGACAGGTTTAATCTGGGGTCCAACCGGTGCTCGATACGGGTGTTAAAAAATTGGTCAATATCATTAAGCTCATCATTTTCAGCATAATAAATCCCATCCAAACGGCCGAATAACATTATACCAGAACGTTCGGCAATGTCACTGAAAGCAAGCGCCGGTGAGACTGTGGTAATAAAATCATCTAATTTGTTAGACGGGGTGATAAATATGTTGTCATTGTATTCCTCTTTTAGAGCAAGGCTGGCATCCAGCTTCAAATTGTCTCCGTGGGAAATGTTGGTATCGTAAAGATGGGCAATAAGTGAGATCGCTATGATGGCTAATATCCGGAACTTTCCCAATTGAGGACATTGGTTGGGGGTCATTTTCTTGCACTGATCGTGTCAGGTATTAGGGTACAACGATAACATCACCTCGCACCAATCGTACATTCTGATTGAGGTGCTTGCCTTCGGTAACATCGCCATATCTAAATTCAAATATTTGCGTTCCTGTCTGTGTTTCACGGAATATTTTAATTTTATTTTTTTTTGCGAAAGGATTGAGACCGCCGGCTATGGCAAGCGCCTGAAGTACGTTTATAGTGGTGTTAATAGCATAACGACCGGGACTATTCACCTTGCCAATGACATAAATCTGCAAACTGTTGACTTCATGAATTGCCACAGATAAATTCGGCTGAGGCACAAATCGCTTAATCTTAAATTCCAGTTCTTGTTTTAAGCGGCCTAAAGTTAAACCCTGGGCCCTGACTTCTCCAATGAGTGGAAAAGATATATTGCCGTCCGGCAGTACAACAACCAGTTTGGTCATAGCTGCTTCCTTCCAGACCGAAATATCAAGCACATCACCGGGACCGATGACATAATTGTTTCCGATGGGTGGTTTTGGATTATCATTTGATTGCAACGGGGACAAAGGCTCTGAAGCCAAACACTTGGCCTGATGGATAATACTGAGCATGCAGATTATTAGGCCGAGTAACAGGACCTGGGTAATACGTTTCATAATTGCTCCCCAATAACAGTTGCTGTGGATCAGCCGATTTCAGCCAGTGTTTTTTCCGCCTCTTCTTTGCCCTCAAATTGCTCGCTGCTTTCGAGGGCTTTTTCAAGTTTATTTTTAGCAGCATCAAATTGTCCGCGTCTGAAAAGCACCATTCCCATATGGTAATTAAGGGTCGGGTCTTCAGGCTTCAAATAAAGGGCTTGTTCGATTTGCCCCAGCGCTCGATCGAGATTTCCCATTTTAAAATAAATCCAGCCAATTGTATCGAGTATACGATACTCATTGGGCCTCTGGCGCAAGGCCCCGCGGGCATAGCTTAATGCCGTTTCAAGATTTTGGGGCGAATCCGTTTGTTCACTGATAACAAAGGCCAGATTATTGGCGGCAACCCATAGATCCGGATTTACTTCCAGTGCTTTTTTGTAAACCGCTATGGCGTTGGAATAATCCTTGTTTTGGTGATGAAGGTTGCCCAGCGATAAATAGGCCGAAAAATTTCGTGGATTGGCTTTCAAGGCGGTTTGTAATTTTTGAATGGCTGCAGGTGTATTACCCTGAATGATAAATAAGCGCGCCCATGCATTATAGGGTGCTTGCCATCCGGGGCGAAGCTTAATGGTCTTTT
>CAMYNZ010000155.1 GCA_947259865.1 uncultured Desulfobacterales bacterium
ATCATCGGACATGAACATGTAATCGATCAGGCGCTGATCGCTATTTTCAGCGGTCACCATGCCTTGATTGAAGGTGTACCGGGTGTAGCCAAGACATTGCTGGTCAGGTCTCTGGCGCGTGTTTTGGGCTGCGATTTCGCCCGCATTCAATTCACACCCGATTTGATGCCTACGGACATTACCGGTACCAATGTATTCAATCTCCAAAAAAACATGTTCTCTTTGCTGAAAGGCCCCATCTTCACCACCTTTTTGCTGGCAGATGAAATTAACCGCGCACCGGCCAAGACCCAGTCAGCCCTTTTACAGGCCATGCAGGAGCGCACGGTCACCATCGATCGAAAGACCTACAAGCTGTCATCAAACTTCACCGTGTTCGCAACTCAAAATCCGATAGAATACGAAGGCACCTATCCGCTGCCTGAAGCTCAAAAAGATCGGTTTATGCTAAAAATCGCCATGGATCATCCCGCCCGTGAGGAGGAAATGTTGCTGGCCCAGCGGATGCTCGGGAATAATTCTCCCGAACAAACCCTTGGCAGCGGAGCGGTCAAACAAACCATCGCTACGGATACGTTGACCCGATTACGGCAGACCCTGATGGCTATAACTGTCAAAGACGATCTGCTTTCCTATATAGTGGATATTGTGCGGAAAACCAGAACTCATCAAAGCGTGCTTGTGGGCGCGGGACCGCGAGCAACCCAGGCCTTGCTTCTGGCAGCCAGAACCCACGCTGCCATAAAGGCGCGGGACTTCGTGACCCCCGACGATATCAAATCGATGGCAGCCCCTGTCTTTAATCATCGGCTGATTTTGCGGCCTGAATACGAGATCGAGGGGCTCACGGTGGGAGAGGTGATTGAAAATATACTCAAAGAAGTGGTGGTTCCGAGATAAAAGAGAAATACGCCAGTTTTAGGTTTTAAGTTTTAGGTTTTAGGTAAGGACCACTTTCTTCTGTCGCAATATCAGTTGATTAAAACTTAAAACCTTATGCCCTCATTATTAACATAATAAACGGACTTAAGTTATAATTTTGATACTCGTTCCCCGTGAAAAACTTATTTTCTGGGCAGGAATTGTATTTCTACCGTTTACTGTTTTGGCTGCCCTTGTACCTTCTTCTATCGGCGTATTTATAGCGCTGGCAACAGGTATTTTGCTGGTGGCTTTTATTGATGGCCTTAAAGCTTGGGATCGTCTGGCGGGCATCCATATCGCGCTGCCGGAGGTGGTGCGCCTGAGCACCGGACGGACGGGTGATTTTCGATTATTTATCCACAATGAAAAGATGCGCTGCGGGCATCTGCGATTGGGGTTGCCCTTTGCGCCGCAAATCTTTTCACCACAGCCGGACATGTTTGTTGATTTGCCCGAAGACGTTGTTGATTCTTCTGTCATATGGCCGTGCAAGGCTTTGAAACAGGGGCGCTACCGGCTGGATAATTGTTATCTGGAAGCCAGCTCTCCTTTAGGGCTTTGGGCTATACGCACCGCGGTGCCGGTTGATTGTGAATTTCGGGTTTTCCCGAATCTGCTTATGGAAAGAAAACACCTGACAGGGCTTTTTCAAAATAAAGGTCTGGGTGTGCATGCCCAGCGACAAGTCGGCAAAGGACGTGAATTTGAACAGTTGCGGGAATACATGGCCGGTGATGGTTTCGAAGACATACACTGGAAGGCTACGGCCAAGAGGGGACAACCGGTTACTAAAGTGTATCAGATCGAACGAATCCAGGAGATCTATACCTTTATCGATTCCTCACGCCTGAGTGCCAGAAACGCCGTCTGGTCCAACGGCAGCAGACAGCTCCATGACGAGGATGGGCATGATTTGTCAATGACTGTACTGGAGCGCTTTACCATAGCCGCCCTCGTGATGGGTCTGGCGGCTGACCGCCAGGGCGATTTGTTCGGGATCGGGGCCTTCGACAACCTAGTGCGCAATTTTGTAAGGGCCAAAAACGGAAAGATGCACTACGATTCCTGTCGCGATATACTTTACACGCTGCAACCTAAAAGCGTTTCGCCCGATTTTACTGAAGTTTTCACCTTTATTGCCACTCACATCCGAAGGCGGGCTCTGCTGGTCTTTTTGACAAGCCTCGATGATCCGGTTCTGGCCGAGAATTTTGTGCAGCATATTGGGTTGATCTGTCGGCGACACCTGGTAATCGTCGGGATGATGCGGCCTGCGCTGGCAGCACCCCTTTTCTCGACCCCGGCTGTCACCTCGGTCGATGACATCTACCAGCATCTGGGCGGGCATATGCTGTGGGGCAGGTTGCGGGAAATTGAAAAAATTTTGCAGCGCAACGGTGTGGGTTTTGCGCTTCTGGACAATGAAAATTTGTCCACCGGCCTGGTCAGCAGATACATTGCGATCAAACGCAGGCAGATATTATGATACTGGATCTAAAAAATTTTATTGCCGAAGAAAGACCGTATTGGTCAGAACTCGAAACCGCTCTCGATGATCTTGAAAACAAGCCGGTTCGAAGAGTGACACTCGATGGTTTAAAAAGATTTCACTATGTTTACCAGCGAACCTCTGCCGACCTGGCCCGACTCCGTTCGTTTTCCTCGGAACCCAACATTCGTCGATATCTGGAATCTCTCGTTGCCCGGGCCTACGGAGAAATTCATGAAACCCGTGAGAAGCCCCATCGTCTGCGACCCTTTTTCTGGTTTTTTACCGTTTTTCCGATGACATTCAGGCGACATCTGCGGGCATTTTGGATTTCAACGGCAGCCATGCTTGTGGGATGCATTTTTGGTGCGTTTGCCCTGGGCATCGATCCGGGGGCCAAAGCGGTCATCATGCCGTTTGGGCACCTAAAAGGGGACCCCTCTGAACGGGTCGCCAGGGAAGAGGGGGCTGAGGCCGATCGGCTTGAAGGCGCCAAAACCTATTTTTCAACCTACCTGATGACCCATAACACCAAGGTATCTATTTTTACTATGGCACTGGGTATGACCTATGGCATCGGCACGTTGATTTTACTGTTTTACAATGGTGTTATACTGGGTGCCGTTGGCTTTGACTACCTGGCAGCCGGAGAGGCTACATTTTTATTGGGCTGGCTGCTGCCTCACGGTGCAATTGAAATACCGGCTATTCTGCTCGCCGGCCAGGCCGGCTTGGTGCTGGCAAGCGCGCTCATCGGATGGGGCAAACCGCTATCATTGAGGATGCGACTGAGAAAGGTTTCCGCTGACCTGGTGACGCTGATATTTGGTGTTGCGATCATGCTGGTTTGGGCGGGTATCATCGAGGCTTTTTTTTCACAGTACCATGAACCGGTAATCCCCTACGCCGGTAAAATCGGATTTGGCATGCTTGAACTCATCCTTTTGACACTGTTTTTGTCAAAGTCGGGTAAGGCGCGTATGGGTCAAACATAACCCGGACACGCCGAAATAAATACGGTTCAAGGTTCAAAGTTCAACGTTCCAAGTTGAAATAAGGGTAAGATCTGTTTTATAACTTTGAACCTTGAACCCAGAACATTGAACCCAGAACTGAAAAAGATCCTTGAGGCCGCAATGGGCAAGATACTGGATACTTGTTACTTGATACCGGTAAAGTAGGGACACCCTTTTTTGTTAGGAATTATATGAACACCCCAAAAACCAATACGCTGAGGATTCTAACACCCGAAGGCATCTTTTTTTCGCTGCAATTGGCCGGACCGATTCCCCGATTTATGGGATGGGTGATTGATGCTGCCAGCATTTCTGTGATTGCATCCGTCATCGGCGTCCTGCTGGGAGTTCTGGGTGTTATCAGCCGAGATCTAGCAGCCGCAGCCACTGTTTTGGCCTATTTTTTGGTTTCCATCGGTTATGGCATCTTAACCGAATGGTATTGGCAGGGCCAGACCATCGGCAAGCGATTGTTGCGTCTGAGAGTCATGGATGTCCAGGGTCTGCGTCTTCGCTTCAGTCAGGTTGTTATTCGAAACCTACTTAGATTTGTCGACACGTTGCCCGCCTTTTACATGGTGGGCGGTTTGACATGCTTGATCAGTTCCCGGGCGCAGCGTCTCGGGGATTTTGCGGCCAACACCATTGTTGTTTGGAATCCACGGATATCAGAACCGGATCTCAACCAGCTTCTTGAAGGAAAGTACAACTCGTTTCACGATTATCCGCACCTGGAGGCCCGTTTACGCCAGCGTGTTTCTCCGGCCGAAGCCGGGATCGCCCTGCAGGCGGTTTTGCGCCGCGATGAACTGAACCCCCAGGCCCGCATAGAGTTGTTTCGCGGCATCGCTCTGTATTTCAGTAACATTGTTTTGTTGCCCCAGGAAGCCACAGACGGCATTTCTGATGAACAATACGTTCGTAATGTGGTGGACGTCCTGTTCCGCCCCAAAGTATCCAAATTAAACAGTTACTAAATTCAGGGCTACCCAGCGCCGGACCGCCATATTTTTTCCCTTAGATCCCGAGCGGCTCATCCCATACCTTGCTCAAAATAATGAAATACTTGCAATTTTGTATTAATTGGCAATAAATTAATACCCGGGTTAAGCGGTTTACGGTTCAAGGTTCAGGGTTGGGCAATGTCAATCTCCCCAACGACTCAAGGTTATAGTAAATCTGGCGACGCTGATCGCTTCAGCCAACGAGGCATTTTTGAAGCCGCCCCATAGCCCATCTGTGCCTTAAACTGCGAACCTGCAAGTGACAGCCGGTTTGTATGGCCAGAAACCCATTCTAAACACGAGTTGTTTATTATGACCATGAAGCCCATAGTCGCCATCATCGGCCGACCCAATGTCGGCAAATCGACTTTTTTCAACCGGGTTACCAAATCAAAAGACGCCCTGGTTGATAATTTACCGGGGGTTACACGAGATCGACATTATGGTAACGCCCGGTGGAATGATATCGAGTTTATCCTGGTTGATACCGGCGGATTTACGACCGGTGAAGATTTGGCAGAAGAGATTCGTTTTCAGGTTCAACTGGCCTTGGAAGATGCCGATCTGATCATATTTTTGATGGATGGCAAACGAGGCATCTCACCCTTTGACCAGGATATCGTCAAAATTCTGCGGCCGATTGCCAAACCGGTTTACTACGTGATCAATAAAATAGACGGCAGCGAGCAGGAGGATCGCCTCTATGATTTTTACAGCCTGGGTATCGAGAAGTTATATCCCGTGTCTGCCGAACACCGCTATGGTGTGCCTGATTTACTGGACGAATTGGTGGCGGACCTGCCTGATGTACTTTCTGAGCCATCACCGGGATTGACACATGACACAATTGATCTGGCAGTGGTCGGGCGACCGAATGTCGGTAAATCATCCCTGATAAACCGCATATTGGGGCACCAGCGTTTGCTGGTAAGTGCTATTGCGGGTACAACCCGTGATGCCATTGATACCATTTGTCAGGTCGACGGAAAACAGTACCTTATGATTGATACCGCCGGTATCCGGCGCAAGGGCAGGGTGACCAACAAGCTTGAAAAATTTTCCATTATCAAAGCCTTGCGAAGTTTAGAACGCTGTGATGTCGCCCTGATTGTCATGGACGCCAGCGAAGGGATCACCGATCAGGATATAAGTATTGCCGGGTATGCCCATGAGCGGGGTTGCGGATGCATCTTTTTGCTGAACAAATGGGATCTGCTGGAAAAAGATACCCGCACCATCAATAGATATTTTGATCAGATCAGATCGGCGGCCAAGTTTTTAAACTTTGCGCCAGTGCTTACAATTTCAGCACTAACCGGGCAAAGAGTTCTAAAGATCTTTGGGATCGTCGATGAAGTATATGGTCAATATGCATCCCGAATCCCAACCGGTCGGCTGAATAAGATAATCGAGCAGGCCTTATTCGATAATTTGCCCGCGCTTTACCGGGGCAGACGTATTAAATTTTATTATGCCACCCAGGTATCTCACAAACCACCGACAATAGTATGTTTTGTTAACTATCCTGAAGGGATCCATTTTTCCTATAAAAGATACGTGATCAATCAGATCCGCCAGGAAGCCGGCCTGAATAAAACACCGATTCGCATTCTATTTCGCAAACGCGAAGGAAAAAACCGCAAAGGCCGGACGCTTAAAAGGAAATAATGTGGACATATTTGACTATCAAGCCCGGAAAGCTGCCGCTGTATCCATGCCCCTGGCCGAAAAAATGCGTCCGACAAACCTGGCAGCGTTTATCGGTCAAACCCATGTGGTGGGAGAGGGTGCGTTAATCCGGCGGGCGATAGAGCGAGACCGAATATTTTCGATGATTCTTTGGGGCCCCCCCGGCTGTGGCAAGACCACCCTGGCCCGCATTGTGGCCCATGAAACGCGCTCGTTTTTTACCCATTTCTCGGCCGTTTTGGCAGGTGTCAAAGAAATCAGGGCTGTTATTGCAGAAGCCCAAAACCAGCAAAAATTTCATAAAAAGAGGACGATACTATTTGTAGATGAAATCCATCGTTTCAACAAATCGCAACAAGACGCATTTTTACATCATGTTGAAAGCGGGTTGATAACGTTGATCGGGGCCACCACTGAAAATCCCTCCTTTGAAGTGATTGCGCCGCTTTTATCCAGGTGCCGTGTGATTACACTCGATATGCTATCGGACGACGACATCGGCCGTATTTTAAAACACGCCTTAAACGATACCCATCAAGGCCTCGGAAAAATGAATCTTTCGCTGGATGGCGACGCATTAGCACACCTTGTTCATATTGCTGACGGCGATGCCCGGGTGGCCTTAAACGGTTTGGAAGTGACGGCGGCCTTAATAATTTCAAAAAATAAAAAAGCGGATTTGTCAGAGAAAAAAAGCATAACGCTTAAAGCGGTGGAGACAGCGCTCCAGAGAAAAGGGCTTCTTTACGACAAATCGGGAGAAGAACACTACAATTTGATATCTGCGCTTCACAAGAGCCTGCGGGGCAGTGATCCGGATGCCGCCCTCTACTGGTTGGCGCGGATGCTTAAGGCCGGGGAGGATCCCTTGTACATTGCCCGCCGGATGGTCCGATTTGCCTCCGAGGACGTCGGGATTGCCGATCCGGATGCCCTCACTGTGGCCCTCAGTGCCATGGAAGCGTACAAATTTTTGGGTCGTCCCGAGGGTGAGCTGGCGCTGGCACAGGCTGCGGTTTATCTGGCAACCGCACCCAAGAGCAACAGTATTTACAAAGCCTATGGCAAGGTGGAAGATAGCGTTAAACGATCCGGAACACTGCCGGTTCCCCATCATATCCGCAATGCCCCCACCCGGCTGATGAAAGATCTGGGGTATGGTAAAAATTACCGATACGCCCATAATTACGAGGGGGGCTTCACACCCCAGCAATATTTACCGGATAAATTGAGGGGAAATATCTACTATCATCCGACCGACAGGGGCTACGAAAAGGATATCAAACAGCGGCTGGAACGATGGCGCCGCCTGAAAAAAGACGCCGGGGCTGGTAAAAAGTAAAAGGACCCTCCAAACACTGCTCGCCAATATTCGAAAGCGGTATTCAATTACGCTTGCCGGGATATTTTACCGCTGAATTTCCGGGTTTCCTGTTTCATTGTGCCGTTTGCCACCGGGATAAACGTGCGTTCCACAATAATGACCTGCCCGTTTCTTTTCACCATAAACACGGATGAAGATCGTGTGCCATATACGTTGCTGGTGATGAACAGGGGCGATAAGATACGTTCCCATTCAATCCCGACACCGGTATGGGGCAACGTTTCATCAGGCGGCACGGACCGATCTGCCAGGATTTGAAGAAGATCCTCATAGTTGATATCGACTGGAGCCGATAATAAGCCCTGCAGTTTTGCTTTGCCTTTCTTTACTTTGGGCCAGGGGGTCTCAATCAGGTGATTGCTGATGCCGAAAAGGCCGGGTTTTAACTTTTGGATGCCGTTTCCGCGGTTGGAGTAATACCAGACATCCGAATGGTCACCTATCAAAAGGTTAAATCCATTATAGCGTTGTCCGACAGCGGCTATTTTCCGTATATAGCTCCGGGCGGTTTCTGAGGCGGTGAGAAAATCACTGACCAGCGCCCCGCGTGTCGGCGCATTCGGGAGATTATGGGCGGGATCGCGATAGTTTGTAACCGCCGCAAAACGGCCCGTGCGGTGAACCCCAAACCAGGTGCCGTTGCCTTTCATATCGCGGCCGGCAATAATGTCGGGCCGATCCTCCCAGAAGGCCAGCGGCCGGGTAGGTCGCTCATAAAATTCATCCCTGTTGGCGGCCAATATGAGCTTATAATCAGGATGCTGATCATATGACGCTACAATGAGACACATTTTTCACTCCATTGACCTTCAAGTGATGTTTATGGTATTAACCCTTTTTCGAATTCGCATGGGTATAATATATTGATGAATTCGTAAAAGTCGAATATTACCAGTTTTAGGTTCTAAGTTGTTTTTATATATTGTAATAACAAAT
>CAMYNZ010000156.1 GCA_947259865.1 uncultured Desulfobacterales bacterium
CCTCTTTTACGACCTCTTTTGGGGCGGCCGCTTCCTTTACCCCTTTGGCCTCTTTTACGACCTCTTTTGGGGTGGCCGCTTCTTTGATCCCTCTGGCCTCTTTTACGACCGCCAACAGTTCGGCCTTTTTCATTGCATGGACACCGGTGATTTCAGGTATGGCCTTGGCCAGCTCCCTGAGTTGGACGGCGGTCATTTTTTCCAAAGGCTTATCGGTTTCCTTTTTCTTGTCTGCCATCTTCGGTAAATCTCCTTTCTTAGTTCCCGTCAGAATGCATCCCCGTCGGGCTGCGAAGCAGCTCAACCTGGATATTTTAACCCGAGCCAATGAAGCTCCCCGCAGCAAGCTGCGGTAAATCAGAGCAGAATTGTGCCCTAGCCTAACCCGCCTAAGCTCTGATGAGTTTCCGCCTTCGTCAAGACTTCGTCGTGACAGATCGGCGCTTTCTACCTTGCCTTCTTCAGTTGGGTCGTAGCCTTTGGCGAAGACCAATCATTCCTGCAGTCCGCCAAAGAACTATGGCGGACAGGGTATTCAGTCGAAGGCGAATAAACCACAAGCGGGGGCTGGCAAGCCCCCGGGGGGTTTTTAATATATTCTATTAAATTACTGCTGCGTTGGTCGGCTTGCAAGCCGAGTTTTCTTACTGAACGGCCTGCCTAAAAGCAGGGATTCATAAACTATTTTTCTTCGACCTGTCAACCATTATAGGTGAAATTGACAATGTTGGCCTATTCTATGCTGTCTTTGCCAAACATCTTTAAAAAAGGCTTAAAAAGTTCAAGGGGAACCGGAAAAATCGTGGTGGTGTTGGTCTCGGCCGACATCTCGGATACGGTCTGTAAATACCTGAGTTGCAGTGCCGTGGGATGTCCTTCAATGATCGTTGATGCTTCCGCCAGCTTGGAGGCGGCCTGAAATTCGCCTTCCGCATTGATGACTTTGGCCCGCCGCTCCCTCTCAGCCTCTGCCTGTCGTGCCATGGCTCGCTGCATTTCCTGGGGCAAGTCAATGTGTTTCAGCTCCACATTGGCGACCTTTATACCCCACGGGTCCGTGTGGGTATCCAGTATCTCCTGCAATTCGGCGTTGATCTTTTCCCTTTCGGCCAGAAGGTCATCCAGTTCGGCCTGGCCGCATACACTTCGTATGGTCGTCTGGGCCAGCTGGGACATGGCATAACTGTAATTTTCTACCTCGATGATGGCTTTAATCGGATCTACAACTCTAAAATAAATTACGGCGTTGACCTTGACCGAAACATTGTCCCGGGTAATAACATCCTGCGGATCCACATCCAGCGCTACCAATCGCAGGCTGACCCGCATCATTTTATCTATCACCGGGATCAAAATGATCAGTCCGGGGCCTTTGGCGGCGAGGACCCGTCCCAGCCGAAATATCACACCCCGTTCATATTCATTTAAGATTCGTATCGCGGCCGAAAGAAAGAAAAGTACAAGAATAACGATGGCAATAACGGTAAATAGCATATCACACTCCTTTGTTCATTGGTTATACCCAACGCAATTGCGTGTCAAAAATTATGTAAAAACGGATTCTAGCAACAGCCCGTTTATTACTATATATGCAGATTTCCTTTTCAACCATTTGACGATTCCACATGGGGTTCAACATCAAGGACAAGGTTGACGACCTCAACCACACGAACTTTGGTGCCCTCGGATATCGGCTCTTTAGCCTTTGCGTTCCACAGCTCTCCGTGTACAAATACTTTGCCTTCGGGTTTAATTGACTTTTTTACGATCCCGATCTCTCCGATAAGACCGGTAGACCCGGTTTTCGGTTTGGTTACCTGGGCCCGAAAAACCAGCGTTGCCACAAAAACAAAAAATCCTGAAATCAAAACGATTGTGGGTATAAACACCCCCCATGAAAGCTTGAATTCCGGGGTGGTGGTTTCAAAAAGCATCACCGAGCCCAACAGCAGCGATACGATGCCGGCTATGCTCAAAAGCCCGTAGCTGGTGATTTTCATCTCCATGATGAATAAAACAATCGCCAGTAAAATCAGCAGAATACCGGCATAGTTAACCGGCAGAGTCTGCAGAGCGAAAAATGCCAGAATCAGCGAAATCCCGCCGATGACCCCCGGGAATATGGCACCGGGATGCGAGAGTTCGAAATAAAGCCCGGCCAGTCCTATCATCAGCAGAATATAGGCGATATTGGGGTTGCTAATGGTTTTTAAAACCTTTGTTCGTAGACTTTCTTCCAGTAT
The DNA here is from genome assembly GCA_947259865.1 of uncultured Desulfobacterales bacterium. The sequence goes on from CAMYNZ010000156.1 coordinate 2,244, forward strand.
TATCTGTTTGGCATCCGCAAGCTTCAGCACCCCTTTGTCTTTGATGTTGCGCCCATTAATCTGCTTGATGAGATCATCCAGATCGCTGGCAATGATATCGATGATATTTTCTTTCAGGGCTTCGGTCTCTGTCACCGCCACGCTCTCACGGATCGCTTTTTCAACCCATTCCGCATTTCGGCCTCTTTTTTCGGCAACACTTTTAGCATGGGCGACCATATCGTTGACAACCTTGTCGGACATGGTTTTGTCTATCTTTTTGCCGCCGATACCTACCGGATGGGCCGCTCCGATATTGGTCCCCGGTGCCATGGCGGCAATATCGGCCGCCATGGTAATCATTACACCGGCAGAAGCCGCCCGGGCGCCGCCGGGAGCGACATAGACAATCACCGGAATTCGGCTGGCAAGTATGGCTTTTATAATGATGCGCATCGATTCAGCCAGACCTCCCGGTGTGTCCATTTCTATAATCAGGCAGGCTGCATTTTCATCATTGGCTTTTTCAATACCCCTTTCTAAAAAATCAGCCACACCCGGGCTGATGGCATCGTTCACTTTCACTATATAGATTTCATTTTGAGCTGTGTGGCCGGTATTGGAATACAATGACAGATACACGAACAAAGTCAACACCAGTGTATTAATGATTACTTTTTTCATGATGATAATTACCTATTTAAAGATTTGTTTTAGCCGGAGGCTTCTTTGACAGGGAATACCCCGGCAGTGACCATGGGTGAGAGTCAAAAAATTGGGTTTGTTCAGGTTTTACCCTTTTTATGCATCTCACTGGAAATTCCCATCTCTGCCATCAGCTTTTTTATATCTTCCCAGACATCTCGCTTTTTATCGGGGTTGCGCAGCAGAAAAGCCGGATGAAAGGTGGGCATTAGTTTTACTCCTTTATAATCATGGAAGCGTCCCCTGAGTTTTGATATGGGCAAGGTGGTTTCAAGCAGTGTCCGGGCGGCGAAACTTCCCAGCGCCACGATAAAGTCCGGGTCAATGGCTTTGAGTTGGCGAGCCAGAAACGGCGAACAGGTTTTTATTTCATCGGCCCCAGGATCCCGGTTGCCGGGTGGACGGCATTTTATAATATTACAAATATACACCTGCTCCCGGTTCAGTGTCATAGCCTCAATTATTCTGGTCAGCATCTGACCGGCTGCGCCGACAAAGGGCTCACCTTTGCGATCTTCGTCAAAGCCCGGACCTTCGCCCACAAAAACCAGCCTGGCCCCGGGATTTCCGGTGCCGAATACGATGTTGTTACGATGCTTTGAAAGTTGACAACGCCGGCAATCACCCAGATCCGCTTGTATGTCTTCCAACGTCTCTTTTAGACCCACCGGTGCTTTTTGCCATCTGGTAAGTGTTGCAAGACTTTGGTTGGAGCAATCAAATCCTTTCCAACCGGCATCAGCCAGCAAACGCAAGGCGTGGGTGATGTCTTCCAGCGTTTCGGAAACCCGGGTTTTTGAATCCATAGACCCTACTTGAATGCTGCCCGCTTTCAAGCACAAGCGATTGCAGGACTGTGTTAACGATTTTTTGGAAAACGTGAATTTGTGAACAGCAGTATCTATTTTTCCCCGTATCAGTTAAAGGGTTGGAGAGTTTTTCCTCCCAACCTTTGATGCTAGCGGAATGAATTATCAGTCCGCCAAAGTACGGTGGCGGATCTGAATGCATTAGGCAGCGTTGATAAAGAACCGGCGGCAACACCCTTCCGATTCCTGAGAAATTTTACAATCAACCAGGCTTAACCCTTACCGCCGGTATTCCGGGACAAGATGTCCAGATTCGCAATTCTATCCAAAAGTGTGTGGGCGACATCGTCTTTATCCATTTGCGGCAGTGCTTCTATTCTTCCGTCCCTGTAAAGCAGGGTTACGCTGTTGGTGTCCGTCCCGAATCCGGAACCGGGGTGTCCCAAAAGATTGGCGGCAATAATATCAAGGTTTTTTTCAGCCAGCTTTTTTTTGGCATTTTTTTCAAGATCTTCGGTTTCAGCCGCAAAACCTACCAGAATTTGATCCTTTTTGCGAGAACCCAATTCTTTTAAAATATCCTGGGTCTTCTGGGTTTCAACCATCAACCGGCTGTCACCTTTTTTGATCTTTTGGCCGGCCGCCTCTTTGGGCTTGAAATCGGATACGGCTGCGGTTTTTATAATAATATGATTGTCTTCCATGTGTTTGAATACATGGCGGGCCATTTCCTCCGCTGTTTGGACCCTGATCACATTCACATTTAAAGGATCCCCCAAATGGCTGGGACCTGTAATAAGCGTAACCTCAGCGCCTCTTTGCTCGGCGGCCCTGGCAACCGAAAATCCCATCTTGCCGGACGAAGGATTACTGATGAATCGCACAGGATCGAAGGGCTCTTGTGTCGGTCCGGCGGTTACAAGCACGCGTTTATCTTTATAATCTTTGTGAGCCAGATGACCCACAAGCCGGTCCAAAATAACTTCCGGATCGGGTAGACGCCCCGGTCCGGTGGTACCGCAGGCCAATTCACCGGAACCCGGTTCTAAGACATAATACCCATCACCCCTTAATATTTCAAGGTTGCGCTGCACGGCCGGGCTCTCGTACATGTGGGTATTCATGGAAGGGCATAGACACACCGGCGAGGTCACTGCCAGCATCAAGGTGCTCAGGGCATCATCGGCAATCCCGTTGGCAAGTTTTCCGATCATATTGGCAGTAGCCGGTGCTATAATAACCGCATCCGCCTCCCTGGCCCAATCAATATGGCGAATTGCGGCATCATTGCTTTCTGCAAAAAGACTGGAACAGACCGATTGCCCGGATAAAGCCTCAAAGCTCAGCGGACCGACGAAGGCCAGGGCATTGCGTGTCACAATCACCTTGACACTGGCGCCCTGCTTTTTGAAAAGCCTCAATAGCTCAATGCTTTTGTAGGCGGCAATGCCCCCGCAAACACCGAGAATTAAATTTTTGTTTTTAAGTCGATTCGTCATGTCGTAGATAACCATTTGTAAGCACCGGGGGATAATCCTGACGCTCAATTAACAACCATCCCCAGACCAAATGATATTACCTGAACCTTGCACGAGTCGGAGGATTTCATATGCAAGGTATTAATTCGAACCGGTTGTGCTGGGCCGCATCGAAGGGGCCACCCAGATTTCCACCCGGGTATTGTAGTCAAAACCGCTCTGGGTAATATTAATGACACACCAACGGTTAGCCTTTTGAAACAGCAGCATGGTGCGTTCGGATTTAAATGAACTGATTAAACGCCAATTATCTTTGCGCATGTTTTTTTCAAAAAAAGTAATCAGGGAGTCAAGCTCAATCCTGGCCTTCAAGGTTAGCAATCCGGCAGTAACACCGGATGCCTGATATATGAAAGATTCATCTCGGTCGACTTTTAGTTCTCCGGGAATCAGGACATCCTTGAACTCATAATACAGAGGCGCCTTTCCCTTTTTTTTAACGCTGCGCTTTGCGGGCGGGCCCTCTTTCCCACCGGACAATACGGAACATCCGGCTGATATCAATAATACCGCTGCCGAAAGGCATATTACTGCCAGCAGCATATTGCCCTGCTTTTTTATGATCATACCCTTACCTCCATCTCTTAGCCACGGGTGGGATCCTTAATTATTTAAATATACAGATAATTTCTGTATTGTCAATTCACGGCTTCAGTTGCAGTCAGAAAGGTTTAACCGGGTTGGCGTCAGTGCTTGAGATATGATGCGCAGGTCAGGCGAATGCCGTCTTTCAGATTTATCCGGGGTTGCCAACCGATTTGCATGATTCGTGAAACGTCCAAAAGTTTTTGAGGCATTCCGTCCGGTTTGGTGCGGTCCCAAATCACATCACCGGCGAAACCGATCACCTCTTTTATGATTTTAGACAGTTCACCGATCGTCAGGTCTTTTCCCGTTCCGATGTTGATATGGGCAACCTTCTGCGCAAGGCGTTTCGCCGGCGGTAGGTCAGCAGCGCTGGAAGCTTCGGCCGGCGTTGTCCGGTCATTCGATGATGTTGTGCATAGCGCGTCGTAACGATCATCGGATAAATTCATCAACAAGAGGCAGGCGGATGCTAAATCATCGACGTGCAGAAATTCCCTTCTGGGGGCGCCGCTGCCCCAGAGCTGGATGGCGCCACGATTGGATGCACTTGGATGACCACCTGTACCGGCAATAGTTTCTAAATTGCTGCGAATATATGCGGGAATGGGGCCGTATTTTGCCTCGTCCTCCTGTATGGCGCCCCAATCTCGTTGCATGGCAAGTTTGGCAAGATGAAACTTACGAATAAGTGCCGGTAATACGTGGGAATTTTCTAGATCAAAATTATCGTTGGGTCCGTAAAGATTGGTCGGCATCACGGTGCGATATTTTGTCTGGTATTGTCGATTGTACGCCTGGCAGAGCTTGATTCCGGCTATTTTTGCGATGGCATACGGCTCATTGGTCGGTTCCAGCCGGTCTGAAAGCAGATACTCTTCTTTCATGGGCTGCGGAGCGTATTTGGGATAAATGCAGGAGCTGCCCAGAAACATGAGCCTTTTCACCCCTGCCCGAAAGGTCTCGTGAATTACATTGGACTCAATCATCAAATTCTGATAGATAAACTCGGCAGGCTTGGAGCGGTTGGCCTGAATACCGCCGACTTTGGCAGCCGCAAGCACCACATAATCCATTTTCTCATGCTGATAAAAATCCCTCACCGCAGATTGATCGGTCAGATCCAGATCATCATGGGGCCGCAAGAGCAGATTGTTATAACCCGCTGCCCTCAGGCAGCGTATAATCGCAGAGCCGACCATGCCGCTGTGACCGGCAATGTAAATCCGTGCAGATTTGCGTATGAGGTTTGGGGGCGGCATGGATATCGCCTCAAGCGATCCTGATCATCGGGGTGCCTGCTTTCGTATACTTTTTTAGAATATTATTTTCTCTAAGGCAACTGCAAAGCACCCTACCGATTAAAATCAGAAAAAATTCGATAAATCAGCCGATTACTCAAAATGATTGAATGTTTGAAATCCCTCTTTTTTGCACAACGCATCTCTTTGGGCTTCACTGAGATCCGTATTAACCATCTCTGTAACGAGTTGTTTAAAACTTCTTTGGGATTTCCAGCCTAATTTTACCCGAGCTTTATTGGGGTCACCCAGAAGGGTATCAACTTCGGTAGGACGAAAATAAACGGGATCGATTGCGATCACGACCTGGCCCGTATTGTCATCAATTCCCTGTTCTTTGTTTCCCCGACCTTTCCATCTAATGCCCATACCGAGTGCCTGGCCGGCAAGCTCAACGAATTCTCTTACGGAGTGTTGCTTTCCGGTGGCAATGACATAGTCATCCGGTTTATCCTGTTGGAGCATCAACCATTGCATTTCAACGAAATCCCGGGCATGGCCCCAGTCGCGTTTGGCATCGAGGTTGCCCAGGTAAAGGCACTCCTGTAATCCCAGCTTGATGCGGGCCAGACCCCGGGTTATTTTGCGGGTGACAAATGTTTCTCCGCGTACTGGGGACTCGTGGTTGAACATGATTCCGTTGCAGGCAAACATATTGTAGGCTTCTCGATAGTTTACCGTGATCCAAAATGAATAGAGTTTGGCCACCGCATACGGTGAGCGCGGATAAAACGGGGTGGTTTCACTTTGGGGTGTTTCATACACCTTGCCGTAGAGTTCGGATGTCGATGCCTGGTAAAATCGGGTTTTCTTTTCAAGTTTCAAAATTCTGATAGCTTCCAGCAGCCGCAAGGTGCCAAGCGCATCTGTATTGGCAGTATATTCGGGGGTTTCAAATGAAACCTTAACATGGCTCTGGGCCGCAAGGTTGTAGATTTCTTCGGGTTGAACCTCCTGGATGACTCGGATGAGATTGGTTGAATCGGTCAGATCGCCATAATGCATAATAAAACGCACATCTTTCTCATGGGGATCCTGGTAGAGGTGATCCACTCTGGCCGTGTTTATCAATGATGCCCGTCGTTTTATACCATGGACTTCATAGCCCTTATCCAACAAAAAATCCGCCAGATAAGCGCCATCCTGTCCCGTAATACCGGTGATCAGGGCTCGTTTCATGCCGTTTCTCCTTGGATTGAACCGCGATAGTGAGCGCATTCCCCGTCCGCCACAGTTCTTTGGCGGACTGCAGGGTACGCTTCAATCATTTTCCATTTTTGGCCAGGGTTATATCCGGCCGGCGCTTCAAAGGATCATCCTGGGGAAGCGGTTTGTATACAATTTTGGATCTGGATCCGGTTTTTTCCATTATTTTCTGGGCCAGTTCTAGAATGCTGTATTCATTCGGATTACCGATGTTGACCGGACCGGTAAAATCATCCGGCGATTGCATCATTTTGACGAGTCCGTCGGTCATGTCATCCACATAACAAAAGGAACGGGTCTGGGAACCCTCACCGTAAACCGTTATATCCCTACCTGCCAGGGCCTGTATAACAAAATTGCTGATCACGCGACCGTCATTGGGATGCATTCTCGGTCCGTAGGTGTTGAATATTCGAACCACTTTTATTTTTAATGCATGTTGCCGGTGGTAGTCAAAAAAGAGGGTTTCCGCACAACGTTTACCCTCATCATAACATGATCGCAAACCGACAGGATTCACGTTGCCCCAGTACTTTTCATTTTGAGGATGAATCGTCGGATCCCCATATACCTCCGATGTGGAAGCCTGCAGAATTTTAGCCTTGAGCCGCTTGGCCAGGCCTAACATATTTATACAGCCATGCACGTTCACCTTGGTGGTCTGCACCGGATCATTCTGATAATGGACCGGTGAAGCCGGGCAGGCCAGGTTATAGATCTCATCTACTTCCAGGTAGAGGGGGAAGGTGATATCATGGCGAACCAATTCAAAATACGGATTATTGAGCAGATGAACAATATTGCGTTTGGTGCCGGTATAAAAATTGTCGACACAAATAACGTCGCAGCCGTCGTTTAATAAACGTTCGCAGAGAAAAGAGCCCAGAAAACCTGCGCCACCGGTGACGAGTACACGCTTACGTAGATGCATAGTTTCCGTCCTTGGTTGTAGATTTGAAGATCATCTGAATTGTTAACACAGGGCCAGACGTGATATTGCTGCGAGCAGTCATTGAAAGTATAAAAACATTAGCTGAATATTTTCCATTTTAACATCATTTCCTTGACACGTCTTGCGGCCGTGACGGCATCTTCATTCGCGGAGGCAATCACCAGTTCAGGATTTTGTGGCGGTTCATAGGGCGCTGATATACCTGTGAAATCTTTTATTTCTCCAGATTTGGCTCTTGCGTAAATTCCTTTTTGGTCGCGCTCTTCGCATATTTCAAGGGGGCAATCGACGAAAACTTCCAGAAACTGACCGCTTGAAAAAAAAGATCGAATCCGGCGGCGATCTTGCCGATAGGGTGATATAAAGGCCGTAATCGCAATTATTCCGGCCTCCACAAAAAGCTTTGCCATTTCACCAATCCGCCGAACGTTTTCAGATCGGTCCTTTAACGAAAAGCCGAGATCGCCGCAAAGGCCATGCCGGCAATTTTTCAAGATGATGCGCGATGGTTGATTTGCCGGAAGCCGAAAAACCGGTAAACCAAACAACTGCACCTTTGTGGCGGTGGAGTTTTTCACGATCTTCACGGGACACAAAGCCGTTGTGCCAGGTAATGTTGTTGTTAATTGGGGAGCTGTCTGTTGTCATCGCACCTCAGATTCTGTCTGGGTTGGATTTTACTGCCGAGCGTCGTTTGTAATGCAAACAGATTTGCATGTTATATAACACAAAACTGATATCGTTATCAACAAACATCAATAACCGGATACATAAAATTTTTAGGGTGTTATTCGTGTTTTGAATGGATCGAAACTGCTTGATACCGATTACATCCGCTATTTAGTCGATCAAAGTGAATTTTTTAAGGGCTTTGGCAATGTTATCTTCATTTTTAGATACAATGTCTTGTCTAAGAATTGCTGTTTGGGTATCGTCATTTCTGATCACGTAATAACGATCATTTTTTTGATAAACCCGCACCAGATCATCCGGCTGGCCCCCGATTTTTTCTTTGTATACCTTTTTGATCAGTTCTCCAATTTCTTTAACGCTTACCATAATACCCCCTTACACACTGATTGTGTTCTCAATCTGAAATGGCCGGGTCGGCTACAGACCCAGTTGTTGAAAATTAGTATTAGAACTAAATGGCTAACCATGGTCATTAGTAAGAACGATTCGCACGTTCATCAAGGGATTAATATTCCGGGGGGGGAATCGGGTTTTATTAACAATCTAGATCCAAGACAGGTTTGCACTTTACAGGGTTTATTATTTTCAGTATAGCTACAACCGGTTATGTCTAAGCGCCTGTGTGCCTATATCAACACCCATGCATAATTCACGATTGCCCCCGTAGCTCAGTGGATAGAGCAATGGATTCCTAATCCATGTGCCGCAGGTTCAATTCCTGCCGGGGGCACCTAACACCCACTTTGCTTGCCCGATCGTTTCCACATCCCTTTTGACATAAACATCTAAATCTCTCCCCTGTGAAATAAATTACATAAAATCTAGGTAGTTTACCTCATATCTTTCCTGATGAATCGATTGTTAAATTTTGTTATCCTACTGGAATAATTCGTAAAATTATATTTTCAGGAAATTTAGCATAATTTTTGCAAACAACCCCTTTTTATGATCGAGGCGCTTAACCCAAACAACGTCCGGTGGATGGAATTTAACAATGAA
>CAMYNZ010000157.1:0-3037 GCA_947259865.1 uncultured Desulfobacterales bacterium
GAGCTTTCAGCTTTGCTTGCCCAGTGGAATTCCGCGCCGCGGACCTCCTGTGGAGGATTCCACCGGAGCGGTGAAATTCAAATCCTGTCTTACCACCCAGCCGGCATCCAACATCCGCCATCCAGAATCCGGCAAACCGGTTAACCTGTCTTCTTGACATTGATAAATTATTGCATTAGAAACGTCCACATCATAACAACAGCTAAAACATTCTAAAGGAGGTTAAAGATGACAGCAAAGCTTATCAAGGGGACGGAAATTCGCGAGGAAATTCTGGAAGAAATTACAGCGGATGTCGCAGAAATTAAGGAAAAGCATGGTGTAGTTCCTGGTTTGGTGACTATTTTAGTAGGGCAAAATCCTGCCTCAATATCCTATGTGACCTTAAAAATCAAAACGGCCCATCGGGTCGGCTTTCACGAGATTCAAGACGACCAGCCGGATACATTGCCCGAGGAGGATCTTCTGAAGCTTATCGATAAATATAACAACGACGATGCCATAAACGGGATTCTGGTGCAGCTTCCCCTCCCCAAACATATAGACGAGAAAAAGGTTTTAAACGCCATCGATCCGGACAAAGACGTGGATGGATTTCATCCTGTAAATGTCGGCCGCTTGATGATCGGCGGGGATGAGGTTAAATTTCCACCGTGTACACCGGCCGGCATACAGGAGATGATTGTGCGGGCCGGGGTTGAAACCAGCGGGGCCGAACTGGTCGTTGTCGGGCGATCTAACATTGTTGGCAAACCCATCGCGAATATGATGCTTCAAAAAGGACCGGGCGCCAATTCAACCGTAACCATTGTGCATACACGTACCCGGGACCTTGCGGCTCATTGTCAACGCGCTGACATTCTTATCGTTGCAGCCGGTGTTCCCGGCCTGGTAAAACCGGAGTGGATAAAACCGGGGTCTTGCGTTATTGATGTCGGCGTGAACCGGGTCGGTGAGAAAATCAGTGAAAAGACCGGTAAAAAAATAGCTATTTTGCAAGGTGATGTCGATTTTGACGCTGCCAAGGAAATTGCAGGATCGATCACGCCCGTGCCCGGCGGTGTTGGCCCGATGACCATCACGATGCTTATGAAAAACACACTTAAATCGCTCAAGTTCAAGTTGGGCATTGCCTGAAGGCAAATCGGGTAATTGGGTGCAGTCGGTATCGTTGTACGCGAGAAAATTTTTCTATCTCTCACCCTGTTTTGCAGAGTTTTAGCAGCCTGGTTATTTTCAGAGCCTTGGTAAGATTTTCCTTAAATATTGGACATTTCTCTTGACAAACGGGTCCCAATAAAATATAATTTACTTCCGAATTTGTCTAATTGGGCAAAGCCACCGAAAGGCGGTGACGCAAAGCCATGGGTCTAAAGCCGAAAGGCCACGACAGCCAGGTTGCTGTATATCGACCGAAAAGCGCCTCTTGGTGGGGACTCCCGAAGGCGCTTTTTTAAAAATTTGGTAATAAGAGCAGTCAGGGTTTCCCTCGGGATTTACCAATAATCAGATCGTTAAAAATTATTATTCTTGCGATTCACGGACTTGACATGTACTGTGGGTCATGATAATGAAGACGTTCATTTATTTTTCAAAATTGGCAAATCGCTGAGATTTGAAGACTTTATTTATTGTATATTCTGTTTCATCAGCCGATATTAGATATCAGAACTGCAACGCAAACTTTTCCTAGGACTTGACATTATGCGAAAAAAAATCTCCTTTGTGGTTTTGAGCAATTCTGGTTCTTCAATCAAACAATTCACAATTTCGGCCACCTTTCTGAGATTATCTATATTAGCTTTCCTCATATGTATTGGCATTTTCACGTATGATTACTACTCGCTTAAAACTGCAGGAATAGACACCTTAGAGCGGGATATCAGAATTGCCAACCAGTCGGACGAAATCATCCACCAGCGCAAACAAATCCAGGATTTTGCTGAAGAGATATCGGCTTTAAAAACGACGCTGGTCGATTTAAATAATTTTGAGAAAAAAATTCGAATAATCGCAAATATCGAAAAACCGGATGAGCAAGACAGCCTATTTGGTGTCGGCGGCTCAATTCCTGAAGACCTCGACGCACAGATGCCGCTGAGCCAGAAGCATAACAGCCTGTTACGCGCTATGCATGAGCAGGTCGAGCAGTTGAACCTGGCGACTGTCAATCAGGACCAAAGTTTTGAATCCCTTTTCAAATTTCTCAAGGACCAGCAAAACCTCTTGGCCTCCACACCTGCCGTTCGCCCCGCATCGGGTTGGACAACTTCACGTTTCGGCTATCGAACATCTCCGTTCACCGACCGCCGTGAGTTTCACAAAGGATATGATATTGCCAACCGTCTCGGAACACCTATTTCAGCCACTGCAGATGGAGTCGTATCATTTACCGGACCCAAAGGCACCCTGGGCAACATGGTTATTGTCGATCATGGCCACGGTATGGTTACCCGTTTTGGTCACTGCCACAAAATTCTGGTGAAGCGGGGAGATGCCGTAAAAAGAGGCGATACTATTGCATTAATGGGCAACACCGGCAGAAGTACAGGTCCGCATGTCCACTACGAGGTTCACTTCAACGGACTTCCAGTCAATCCCGAAAAATATATCCTCGATTAATTGGTATTAAGTCACACAACTGTATTACCGCTGCGCCCGAAAATCGTTGATACCCTTGGCCTGGATGTAAGGTCCTCTTGCCTAACAATTCCGCTGCGGTAAAATTCTATGATATGTTTCCCATTTTGTTCAGGACAAACCGGGGTATGACGACCCGCGGCTTTTAACGTGTATTTCATGCGCCGTCGTCTCTGGGATGGGTGATTTCACCTGGTTTTGAGGCGGCTGAAGTTTCCGAGGTTGTCTATCCTAATTGTACTGTCCGGAAAATCCGTTTTACTCAGCTTCTTTATCAATCGGGCGGCCCTTCTTTTTTTGTCGGGTAAAGGAAATCCCGGATATTTTTGCTTAAAAGAATATATCTTCCCCCTTACGAAATCTCCGTTATTATCCAGGCTGACGCTGAGAATGGGGG
>CAMYNZ010000157.1:3119-11539 GCA_947259865.1 uncultured Desulfobacterales bacterium
TGATGATCGAGGGCCCGGGGCACGTGGGGGCCATGCCCTATCACCAGATCAGCGCCCTGGTCAATGACGGTATGGGCAAAACGCACAACGTTTCCTCTGGACTCACTGCCCAGATATTCTTCTGCATCTTTTGTGTGAAGTGCCCTTAAACCCTCTGTTCCGCCGTGAAATGAGACCACTAGAATATCATACTTTTCTGACAACGTCTTGGAGATATGCCGGGCTTCCTCGAGATTTCGCATATTGTAGCCGAGGTCATTGGTTGAAAATGCAATCAGACCGACCCGGGTTCCTCTGATAACGAGTTCGGCAACATCCCCCTTGGGGCCGGCATGTTTGATACCCACGGAATCGAGAGCCTGGAGCGTGCTGTCAATGCCGGGTTCGCCAAAATCCCAGGCATGGTTATTGCTGACGCTCATAACATTAAAATGAGCAGCTTTCAAATTGTGGGCGTAGCTGACCGGAGCTCTGAACGCCCAGGTGTTCGGTCGTTCGATATCCTTAACGCTTTCACCGCTATCGATTAAGACCTGCTCGAGGTTGCCGAAAACAATATCACCACTTTTTAATATCCCTTTTACGTGCTCAAACAGCTGGGTGCCGTTTTCCGGGGGAAGGATTCGGTATTTGTCGGGATAGTCGGTTCCCATCATGATATCGCCGACGCCGATCAATGTTAATACTTCAGTTTGTTTTGATTCGGTTGGCACAACCTGATAGACGACCAGCAAAATTAATATCATGCTGAGTTTTTTTATATTCATTTTACATCCCGCCGGAAAATAGATATATTAGTAGCTTATTCGTAGTTATTTTTGGTTCACGCCTGTCGGGTTTATGCTATAGTATAATAGTCTTTCGCTATGTTGTCGATTATTTTATATTTAAATTATGTATTGAGCAGTTTTCTGGTTATGCTATAATTAAACTGGAAGCCATCTCAAAAATAGTAGATCGCCATTTTCGGTTAGCCAGTTTGTCCCGCTATAAGCGGGATTGAGCCCGTTAAAAAAAAAATTCAGCCGATTTTTAACGGGCCAACGGGCTCAACGGGTTAACCTATTTGCCTGCATGAGCATTTCAAGCCGCGGGACAACGCAGCCATTGAACGTTAGCCCGCCAAAGATCTCTGGCGGGTAAAATGCATTTTTGAGATAGCTTCTAATTTTATCTCGATAGGCATGGATTAGGAAGGGTTTTGCACATGATCGTAAGTTTTTTAACCAGGGTATTCGGCAGTAAAAACGAACGCGAATTAAAAAAATTGCTGCCTCTCGTGGAGCGGATCAATGCTCTGGAGCCCGATATTCAATCTATGAGCGATGACGGGCTCAGGTCTCAGACACAAGTTTTTCGCGAACGGCTTGATAAGGGCGAATCCATTGAAGATTTGCTCCCCGAAGCATTTGCCACCGTCAGAGAAGCCTCGGTCAGAGCGCTCAAAATGCGCCATTTTGATGTTCAGCTCATTGGTGGAATTGTGCTGCACCAGGGAAAAATCGCCGAGATGAAAACCGGAGAAGGAAAAACCCTGGCAGCCACACTGCCGGCCTACCTGAACGCACTCACCGGAAAGGGTGTTCACATTGTTACGGTGAATGATTATCTGGCAAAGCGTGACACAGAATGGATGGGGCACATTTATAAGTTTTTGGGTCTATCCGTCGGCACCATTATCCATGGTATGGACGATAGCGAACGTAATGCGGCCTACCGTTCAGACATTACCTACGGAACCAACAACGAATTCGGGTTTGATTACTTGCGGGATAACATGAAGTTTGACCGGGATTCGCTGGTCCAGCATGAACTGAATTTTGCGATTGTGGATGAGGTGGATAGTATTTTGGTTGACGAAGCCAGAACGCCTCTGATCATTTCCGGCCCGGCGGAAAAATCGACCCAGTTGTATTACCAGGTCAACGGCATTATTCCACGATTGGTTAAAGACACGGATTATGCCATTGATGAAAAAGCCCGCACGGCCGTTTTGACCGAAGACGGCGTTGCCAGGGCCGAAAAAATCCTGGATGTAAATAACCTGTACGATCCCCGGTACATCGAACTGCTTCACCATATCAATCAGGCCTTAAAAGCCCACACGCTTTTTAAACGGGATGTCGATTATATCGTCAAACACGGCGAAGTCATCATTGTTGACGAGTTTACCGGCAGACTCATGCCGGGGCGCCGTTACAGCGAAGGGCTGCACCAGGCGCTGGAGGCCAAGGAAAACGTTAAAATCGAAAATGAAAACCAGACCCTTGCCACGGTGACCTTCCAAAATTATTTCAGAATGTATGATAAACTGGCCGGCATGACCGGTACGGCCGACACCGAGGCCACCGAGTTTAAAAAGATTTACGATCTGGACGTTGTGGTAATTCCGACCAATATGCCCATGATTAGAACCGACTATCCGGATGTGATCTATAAAACACGACGGGAAAAATTTGAAGCCGTGATGAATGAGATCACCGAGCTGCATGCAAAGGGTCAACCGGTCCTGGTCGGCACGATCTCGGTAGACGTATCTGAAAATCTTGCCAAGAAATTAAAAAAAAGGGGCATCCCGCTTTCGGTTCTCAATGCAAAAAACCACGAAAAAGAAGCTGAAATCATTACAATGGCCGGTCAGAAGGGTGCTGTCACGATTTCAACCAATATGGCCGGAAGGGGGACCGACATTGTGCTGGGTGAGGGCGTAACCGATCTGGACGGTCTGCACATTCTCGGTACGGAACGGCATGAGAGCCGACGCATTGACAATCAGCTGCGAGGCCGGTCGGGCCGACAGGGGGATCCGGGCTCATCCCGATTTTATCTGGCCCTGGAGGATGACCTCTTGCGCATATTCGGTGGCGAGCGCATAACGGGCATAATGGAGAAGCTGGGTATGCAAGAGGGTGAGCCGATCGAACACAACCTGATCAGCAGAGCCATTGAGAACGCCCAGTCAAAGGTGGAGGGTCACAATTTTGACATCCGCAAACAGCTGCTTGAATATGATGATGTCATGAATCAGCAGCGGGAAGTCATTTATCGGCAGCGGCGCGAAACACTTAGCGGAAAGAGTCTCAAGACAGCTATCGATGAAATGATCAGCGAAAAGGCCGAAGAGCTTGCCGCCTCTTTTGGGGACGAAAAAACCCATCCGGAAGAATGGGATTTAAAAGGGCTCAGCAAAGCGGTCTATAAGCAATTCAACTTCCGCTTAAATTCTTTTGATGACGATACCCTGGACGGGTTAACCCGGGAGGGCCTGGCGCAGTTAATATATGAAGCCGTCACAGAGGTTTATGCGCAACGGGAAACTGCCATCGGTGCCGACGAATGCAGGCAACTGGAGTGCATCGTTATGCTTCAGACCGTTGATAACCTCTGGAAGGATCATCTACTGTCCATGGACCATCTTAAGGAAGGCATCGGGCTGCGTGGTTACGCCCAGCAAAATCCGTTACTGGTTTATAAAAAAGAAGGCTTTGAGATGTTTCAGGATATGATTTACCGGGTCAAGGAAGAGACCCTGGGGATCCTGTTCAGAATTCAGATTGCCGAGCCCGAAAAACTGGATGATTTCCGGCAGCCCAAAGAGCAAAAACTCACCTTTTCCGGCGGCGAAGGGGGAGCACCGGCCAAGAAAAAACCGGCCAAGCGAAACGGTAAAAAAATCGGCAGAAATGCGCCGTGCCCCTGCGGCAGCGGCAAGAAGTATAAAAAGTGTTGCGGCAGATGATTTCTGATTTGTCCTCTTTACAACTCACGCGCATGATGCTTATATTCATTACCAAGACATATTTGATAAAGGCTCGGGTAACCTTTCCAGTGCCGGATAACTTTTTCAAAAGGTTGGGAGTGTATTGAAATGAGTGAATACAAGCCTGGTTCAGAAGGCGAAATCATTTCAGAAACCCACGAAGAGGTTACCGAGCCGCCCATGTACAGGGTGATGTTAATCAATGATGATTATACGACCATGGAGTTTGTGGTTGAAATCCTTGTCCATGTTTTTCATAAATCAGCTGAAGATGCCACCCAGATAATGCTAAATGTCCACCGGGCCGGATTCGGGCTGTGTGGCGTTTATCCTTACGAAGTGGCTGAAATCAAAGTGGACACCGTGCACGTATTGGCCAAAGAAGCCGGGTTTCCACTTAAATGCACGATGGAGAAAGAGTAGACCATGATCAGCAAAGAGCTAAGCGTAACTTTAGGACTGGCAGTGAGAGAGGCTAAAAAAAGGCGCCACGAATACGTTTGTGTGGAACACATTCTGTATGCCATTCTTTACGACAGTACCGGCATCGAGATTGTTGAGGCTTGCGGCGGGAACCTTGAAAACCTGACCAAAGACCTCGAGGAGTTTTTCAATAACAACCTCGAAAGTGTCGAGGAGGGCAATGAATATGTGCTTCAGCAAACCATCGCTTTTCAGCGCGTAATCCAAAGAGCCGTAAACCACGTGCGTTCTGCAGAAAAACAGGAGGTTGAGGTCAGCGACATTATGGCATCCATCTTTATGGAAAAGGATTCGCATGCCGTCTATTTCTTACATCAGGAAGGCATCACTCGCCTGGATGTTCTCGACTATATCTCCCATGAGGTTTCCAAAACCCAGTATGAGGAAGGTCCCGGCAATCTGGGCCAGATCAAAAAAGATAAGAAAAAAAAGACCGACCTCCTTGAGGCTTTTACGGTTGACCTCGTTCAGCAGGCTGCTGACGGAAAGCTGGACCCCTTAATCGGAAGAGAGCTTGAGCTCGAACGCACCATGCAGGTGCTTTGCCGCAGGCGCAAAAACAATCCGGTTTTTGTGGGTGATCCCGGTGTGGGAAAGACGGCTATGGCCGAGGGTATGGCCCAAAGAATAAGCTCCGGGCAGGTTCCGGATTTGCTTGATGATATTCGTATTTTTTCGTTGGACCTGGGCGGCATGTTAGCAGGCACAAAATTCCGCGGGGATTTCGAGGCACGATTAAAAGGCGTGATCGCTGCGCTCAAAAAGATGCCCAAAGCAATTTTGTTTATCGATGAAATCCACACGATTGTCGGAGCCGGAGCGACCAGCAGCGGATCGATGGACGCCTCCAATATTTTAAAGCCGGTTCTGGCAACCGGAGATATCCGCTGCATCGGTTCGACGACATACGAAGAGTACAAGAATCATTTTGAAAAAGACAGGGCGTTGTCGCGCCGCTTTGAAAAGATTGAAATTCATGAACCGCCGATCTCGGAGACGATTCAAATCCTGAAGGGTCTTCGGTCGCGCTATGAGGAACACCACGGCATTGTCTATACCGATACGGCCTTGAAAGCCGCGACTGAATTGTCCGCCAAGTTTCTCAACGACCGCTATCTCCCGGACAAGGCCATCGATGTGATCGATGAGGCCGGCGCCTATGTGAGGCTCAAGGGCTCCCCCCGCCGCAAGAAGATCCATCCGGCGGATATTGAGAAGATAGTGGCCAAAATGGCCCGTATTCCGGCCCGTAGTGTATCCACCACTGACCGGTCAAAACTGGAAAACCTCGAAGCCCGCTTGCAAGAAGTGGTATTCGGACAGGATCCGGCCATCGCCGGGCTGGCAACCGCCATAAAACGTACACGGGCCGGCCTGGGGACCCCCGGCAAGCCCATCGGTTCTTTTCTGTTCACCGGGCCGACCGGTGTCGGGAAAACCGAGGTTTCCATGCAGTTGGCCCGGATTCTGGGTGTTGAATTTATGCGCTATGACATGAGCGAGTACATGGAAAAGCATGCCGTGGCCCGTCTTATCGGCGCGCCGCCGGGATATATTGGTTTTGACCAGGGCGGTCTGCTCACCGATGGTGTCCGCAAACATCCCTACAGTGTATTGCTGCTGGACGAAATCGAAAAAGCCCATCCGGATTTGTTTAATATTTTGCTGCAGGTGATGGATCATGCTACCCTGACCGATAACAACGGCAGGAAAGCTGATTTCAGAAACGTATTTGTAATCATGACCTCAAATGCCGGTAGCCGGGAGATGAGCACCGCCTCAATCGGTTTCGGCGACATGAATAAGGATACCGAGTCCAAAGGCAAGAAAGCGGTTGAAAAATTCTTCAGCCCGGAATTCAGAAACCGTCTGGACGCCATCATTTCATTTCAGGCACTCGACCTGGATATAATGGAAAAGATCGTAGACAAATTTCTCAAAGAGCTCAACGAGCAACTGGTTGCCAAAAAGGTTGTTGTTAACATCACCCCTGCGGTACGCACCTGGCTTGCCAAAGTGGGTTATGATCCTAAATACGGTGCCAGGCCCCTTGACCGGGTGATCCAGAAAGAGATCAAAGACCATCTTTCCGATGATATCCTTTTCGGTCGGTTAAACAAAGGCGGCCAGGTTGTCATTGATCTAGAAGATGACAAATTAACCTTCAATCCAAAAAATTAAGCTTGCCTTCGGACAAAAATGTTAATTTCTACTAACCCCGTGCCCCACCTGGGTATCGGGGTTTGTTGTAGTTAGAAGTGCCTAAGATTTTGAAGTTCTGGAGTATAATAGATTTGGAATTAAGGCCCTATATAATAAGTGATGGGTAATTGTTGCGAGTTCCGTGTTTCGAGTTGCGGGTTGAAAAATTAAACACGCAACACGCAACGCGTAACCCGTAACGATTGCTTTTAATGTTACTCCATCATTTCAAGGCTGCTTTTCTGTTTGATCGAGAACTTATGCAACACTCACAAGTTATCATCTGCGCCGCAAGGGATATTTGGTAATTGAAAGTTCATATTATATTATCTCACTTATCCGGTTTAACCGGAATAAATGAGCAGTTTTTTCGATGGGCAAGGCCGCACAAAGGTTTTCGCCGAGGCGTACTGATGTATGTCGCAGGCGAAAAACCTGTGGAGAACGCAGCCCATCGGAAAAAGGGCCATTTATCTTAACTTCTATGCCGGTTTATCTGCTCTCCAAAGACCTCATCTTTCCACCACCCCATCTTGCATCTGTAGAGGGGCTGCTGGCGGTTGGTGGAGATCTTAGCCAGGAGCGCCTCTTGCTTGCTTACCGGATGGGCATTTTCCCCTGGTATTCGGACAACGAGCCGATACTGTGGTGGTCACCTGACCCTCGCCTGGTGCTTTACCCCCGTGAAATTCATATATCCAAAACTCTACAAAAGGTCATCAAAAAAGGTGTGTTTCAGATCACCATGGATTCCGCTTTTGACCGGGTCATTCAGGCCTGCGCTCACGTCCACGATAACGATGATGGCGGCACGTGGATCCTTGATGATATGGTCAAAGCCTATCGCCGGCTGCATCTGTCCGGTTTTGCCCACTCGGTGGAAGCCTGGCACGATGGGGAACTGGTTGGCGGGTTATACGGCGTATCTTTGGGCAGGTCTTTTTTTGGAGAATCAATGTTTTCCGTTATGAGTAACGCCTCGAGCGCAGCATTGGCAGCATTAGCCGGCCATCTTAACGAAAAATCCTTTGATATGATCGACTGCCAGGTCACCACCACCCACCTTAAAAGCTTCGGGGCCAAAGAGATCCCCCGGGAACGATTTTTAGTACAATTAAAAGAATCTCTTTCCAGGCCGACAATCACTGGAAAGTGGCGCTTGACCCATGAGCATGAAACCTGATTGCAGTTGGGTTGTCCGGCAATTTTAGCGTAGTAGCAAGAAAACTCAGATGTTAATAGTATCCGCTGAAAGCGGGGCGACACATTCGTGGACACATGGATGCTTTTTGAGACGGGGTTTCGTTAGACAGGAGGCACTGATAATGGAGAAGGACTGTATCTTTTGCAATATTGTGGAAGGTAGAACCGAAACCGAATTTTTACACCAGGACGACACGCTGGTTGTATTCAGAGACATTAACCCCCATGCGCCGGTACATCTGCTGGTTGTCCCCCGCAAACACATCCGCAGCATTAACGATCTGGAACCGGAGGACGGTCCCATTGTTTCGCATATCATCGCAGTGGCAAAAGAGATGGCCAGGAAAGAATCTGTGAATATATCGGGGTATAAACTATTGTTTAATGTCGAAAGGGGAGGGGGACAGTTTGTTTTTCATCTGCATTTGCATCTCATTGGCGGCTGGGAAAGAAAATAGGATCTTTTTATTCGCGTAATTTACACGATGGGTGTTTCGAATTTCGGATTTCCGGCCGCATCTTTTCTTTCATTCGCTTATAGGTTACAACTCCTATGTGCCATGGTAATAAATAATTCACAATTTGTAGCGGCCGGCACGGCCGGCCTATATGTGCATATCCCCTTTTGTCTGCACAAATGTCCCTATTGTGATTTTTACTCCATTACAGATCTAAAGCGTGTACCGGCATTTATCAAGGCCTTGAAAAATGAGATGTCCCTGGTCCACGCAGTGCCTTTGCAATTCGATTCCATTTACATTGGAGGCGGGAC
>CAMYNZ010000158.1 GCA_947259865.1 uncultured Desulfobacterales bacterium
GGCTGGAAGCCGCTCCCACATAGCGATGATGCATGTGTGGGAGCGGCTTCCAGCCGCGATCGAAAGGAGTCTATCTGATTTTTAACGGGCCAACGGGCCAACGGGCTCAACGGGTTAAACTATTTTTTGCGTGACCACTTTGAAAATACCTGCAGCGCGGCTATTGGGCCTTAGTTGGAATTTTCAATTTATTTCTACTACTTTTATGGCTGTGCCTTTTTTTCTGACAGAGATTTCACCCCCAGGGTATGGATCAACTGGTTGATATCCATGGTCCTGAGATTCATTCCGCCCTCTGAAACCGGTAAAAGCAAAATCCTTTTACCCTGCAGGGCTTCGGCAATTTTGAGTTTAACCAGCGCCTCCCCACCGATACCGGTTAAAGCAGCGTTCATCTCTTTAATGCCCCGGGCTTCGGCAATTCCTTCCGCTTCTATGGCCTGGGCCAGAAGTTTTTGCTTTTCGAAATAGACGTCGGCTTCGATCTTGGCCTGAAGATATTCGCCGTCCACTTTGGCTATCATTTGATTGACTTCACCTCTGGACTGTTCGAGTTTGCGCTTGTATTCTTCGACGGCTGCCCGTTGGCCGGATTTATTTTTTTCAGCCTGTTGATCGGCAACTTTTCTATCTTCAATGGCCTTTTGATACTCTTTATTAAAACGATAATTTTTGGTCAGCACATTTATCACCACGACGCCCATGGGCCCCAGGATCTCCTGTAAAACCTGCTTGGCCCGTTCGGCCTGAAGTTCACGTTTGTTGGCCACGTAAAACTCTTCAGTTTTTAGTTCGCCGAAAATATCTCTGGGTTTGCTTCGGGCAACGGTACGTACAATTTTTTCCCGAAGTGACGTGTTATCGGTTGCCACATACTGCAGGATATAAGGCGCCTTGGCAGGGTCGATTTGATAGGCAATGATGACATCCAGGCTGATATCGTTGCCGTCGATGGTTTTAAATAAAAGGTCGTCTCTGGATTTTCGATCCCCTCTTTCGGATTCAAATGTCATCTCCAGGTTCTGGAGCTTGGTATCGAATGTGTGCCAGTCGTTTATGTAGGGCAGAAAGAAATAGGTGGATCCCGGTGCATAGACTTTCTCCTCAACCCCCTGTTTGGCGATAAGGCCTATTTTTTTCGTGCGTACACCGACCTCTGTCTCACCGGTGGTATGAAAAACACAGGCCTGGATAAAAACGAGGGCTGCGGCCCAAAAAACCAGTAGTAATCGATGCTTCATTTTGATCCCCCTTTGCGTATATCAAACAGCTTCAGTGCATTGTCCAGATCCAACGGGTTTACCCCGGACGGCCCGTCACTCGATAAAACGATGGTATCCAATCCCCTGAAAACCTCTGCCATCTTGAGCCCTACCATGCGTTTGGCCCCCAGGCCCTGCATGGCTTCATTTTTCAGGCGCACCTTTTCAGCCTCGGCGAGCTTAACCAGAAGATCAGCATCGGCCCTGTTCTTTCTGACATAAAGATCTTTCTCTGCCTTTCTCCGGGTGATGTAGGCCTTGCCCTTTTCCAGTTCCACCCTTACCGTAGCTTTGCCTTCCTGTTCAATTTTTTTAAGACTCGCCTCTTCGATGGCGGCCCGGGCCTCGGCCTGATTTTTGAATACCAGCTGGTCCTTGAGCTTTTTTTCTTCGATATTTTTTTGAATTTCTTTGCTGTAGGTGAAATAGCGAACCAGTACTTGCTCGACTATCAGACCTTTGGGGTTTAGGGCTTCGTTAAGGATTTGCTTTGCCGCCTCTGTTTTTTCAACCCGTAAGGGGCTGTTATAGAATTCTTCGGTTGTAAGCTCACCCATGGCATCTTTTAGCTTCGGTTCGGTTTGTGGGATGATTCCGTGCTGTTCAAAGCGATTGCCGGGTCCGATAACGGTAAATACTTTAAAAGGATCAGCAATTCGGTAGAGGATGGAGACGTCGACATCGACGAAAAAACCGTCCGAGGTCTGGATATGAGCGGCTTTTTCAATTCGGGTAGATTTGGCGGCATGTTCGGGATGATTGGTTAATTCCAGCACCTGAATGTTCTTGGGCAGTCGATACATTTTTTCGATCCCGAATGGCAGTACGATATGGAAACCGGCCGGATAGACTTTTTTTTGGACACCGCGTTCAATTCCGATCCGTACGACTTTGATACCGAATTCGTTGGGTCTTACATATTCCAGCATGAAGGTCGATGATAGCAATGCGATGACTATCAACCCCAATAGAATTCTGATTCTTCTTTTCCAACGCGACTTTTTTTTGGGCTTTTCCGGTTGTTTTTCAAGATCATCCGTTTGGCCGGGATCTTTGTTGTCTTTAGTTGCCATTTTTGCGACCTCCTCCTAAAAGATTTACAAACCGAAGCGGGCGTTTTGCTCAAAAACTTTATTGATGGATTCTCGTCCGTAAATGGATCAGTTTCGCCGCCGGGATGTGAATCACACTGTCATTAAGGTACAGCTTTGCCCTTTCCCGATGGATCAACCGCCGACCGCATTCGACCGCCGTACCGCCAGCATGGTAATATCATCGAATTGCTCGGCATTGCCGGTGTGTTGCTGGACTGCCGACGAGATTTTTTCCAGCAGCCCAACCGCCGTGGGTGCTGAAATATTCAGTAAAGATAAAAGTCGTTTTTCGTTGAAAAACGTATCATCATCCGCCCGCGCTTCAGTTACGCCGTCGGTATAGCCAAACAGGATTTCACCCGGCTCCAGGCTTGTCTGCCGGATGTCAAATTGGACACCGGGCGTCACCCCCACAGCGGGTCCGGTATGATGGAGATGTTTTCTCACACCACCGGATGGCCGGACGATGAAAAGCGGCTCATGTCCACCGTTGACGTAAGTCAGTATGCCGTTGGTCGGGTCCAGCACACCGAAAAAAAGCGTTGCAAACATCGCCAGATCTCCGTGGCTTTGAGCGATGTAATCATTGCTAAGTCGAACGGCTCTGAGCGCATTGAGATATGCAGGGTCGGGATTTTGAATGGGGGGCGCGAAGATACTATCATTTTGCGGTGCATCTACATACTGGCAGGCCATTCCATCCAGGGCAGTTTGGCCGGAAAATACACGGATCAAGCTACGGAAGAGGGCCATGAAAAGGGCTGCACCGACGCCCTTGTCACAGACATCGGCAATGACCAAACCGATGCAATCGCCGGGAAGTTCGAAGGCATCATAGAAGTCGCCTGAAACCTGGCGGGCCGGTTTGAATGAAGCCGCAAATTCCCAGCCGGGTTTTTCAAGGAGCCGGGTCGGCAAAAAATTGGCCTGCATTTGCCGGCCTCTTTCCAGTTCACTGTTCAGGGCCTGGGAATACTCCTCCACCTGGGTGAGACTTTTTTGCAGGGCCTTTTCTGCCTGTTTGCGATTGCTGATTGCTTCCGATATCTGATGATACATTTTCGTGAAGGCTGCGATGACATCACCCAATTCATCCTGACGTTGTATCGAAGCCGAATAGAATTCAGGGGTTTCCCGGTCGTTGCTTATGGCATCGCCGGCTTTTACCAGATCGCCTCTCAAGCGCAGAATCGGCCGAACCACGATGGGATCCAGGGCGATCCAGGCGCCTGCGGTGACAAAAATGGAAATGATGATAACCAGACCGGCAATACGCAAAATGAACGCCTTTAATTCCTGTTTGATAGATGATGCGTCATGCCGCAGGATCAAGGTGTAAGCGGGTTTTAATTGATCCGGCGTGCAGGCCAGATCATAGCGGGTCCCATCCCGGCTTTTGAGGTAATTCAATTCGGTGTCATCAAATTTAGTTCCTGAAAGTTCGGGGCGTTCACCGAAATGTCCCACATTGTTTCCGTCGGCGGTGTATAGCGCGCCTCCCTGAATGATCTGGTGTTTCTGAAGCATTTTTATTTTTTCAAAAAGCTCCTTATCAGAGGCACCCGGCGGCACCATCTGCATGATCAGCAAAACCTTTCCGGTGGAAACATCTTTTAGATGAGACAAAAGCTCCATTTCCCGTCTATTATAGGAGGGAATGAGAATTATTGTCTCGATAACGATGACGCTGATAAATATCCAGAACACAATGCGCCGTGACAGGCGTGCTTTGGGTGGGCGGAACACTTTTTTTAAAGAGGCTGCCATCTCAGTTTGTTCCCCGAAACGTAAATATTTTTTTTATCGCGCTTGGAAATGGTTTTTATAAATGTGAGTGAGTATGTACCAATCTTACTTCTGAGTCAATTTAAAACGCCCGGCAGGTCGACCGGGAATACACACTTATAATAGTCGTCGAGTGATCAAAAAGCTATCAACAATGTCAACTATATTTGGCATCCCTTCTCGTCGGATATAAAGATATCTACGCATAATTACACCGATCATACAGCTTGCGGCCCAAAGTAAGTCTTTGACATTTAACCGCACAGGTTCTAAAAATGGCCTGCATACCCATCTCATTTATCGGTTCTGCAAGACGGAAATAAATTAATACCTGAATTTTGCATAATCGATAGCCTAAAGGACGTGCTGTGAAGATAAGTTTAAACGTTGCAGTCCGACAGCTGGTTGAGCATACCCTGCGCTCCGGGGATTTAAACTTTGAATTTCTGGGGTCGGCCCGCTCGATTGAAGCCATCCGCGCCCATCAGAAGATCCAGCGGTCCCGGCCGGAACATTATCTGGCCGAGGTGCCGGTGTCCTTTCAACTTGAAACCGATGAATTTATTCTAACCGTCGGCGGCCGGGTCGACGGCATATACGGCCTTAGCGGTCAGGATAAATCCGACCGGGTTATTATTGATGAGATTAAAACGACCACCCGGGAATTGGACTATTATGATCAGAATCAAAACCCGTTGCACTGGGGTCAGGCAAAAAGCTATGGTTATTTATATGCCCTTGAAAACGGCCTGGATGATGTCGATATTCAGCTCACCTATTACCAGATCGACACTGCTGAAACGCGCCAGTTCAAACGTCGATATTCAACCAAAGAACTTGAGGCTTTTTTCCAGGATATCGTTGCTCGATACCTCCAATGGGCCCGGACGCTATCCCAATGGCAACAATTGCGGGATCAATCCATTCGCCAGCTCGAATTTCCCTTTAGCGCTTACAGACCGGGACAGCGCAGGATGGCCGTGGAGGTATACCGTACGATCCAAAACCACGGTCAGCTGATCGTCCAGGCTGCCACCGGTATCGGAAAAACCATGGCAGCCATATTTCCTGCCGTCAAGGCTATCCCCGAAACTTTTAGCCCCAAAATCTTTTTTCTGACTGCCAGGACAACGGGGCGCACGGTCGCCGAAAAGGCCGTGGATTTGTTGAGAGACAGGGGCTTAAGGATAAAATCGCTTACCTTAACCGCCAAGGACAAAATCTGCTTCAACCCTGATAGTACCTGCACCCCGGATGAATGCATTTATGCCCGCGGGCATTTTGATCGGGTCAATGATGCGCTGGCTGATATCTTTCAGCAGGACGCATTTACCCGGCTTACGATTGAAGAGGTCGCCCGCTCTTTCCGCGTATGTCCTTTTGAGTTTTCCCTCGATCTTTCCCTGTGGACTGATTTGATTGTATGCGATTACAACTATGCATTTGATCCCAGGGTATATTTAAGACGTTTTTTTTTGGAAGCAAGCGGCGATTACATCTTTTTGATTGATGAAGCCCATAACCTCGTGGATCGTTCCAGAGAAATGTTTTCGGCCGAGATCCGCAAACAATTATTTTTAGATGTAAGACGCGCCGTGAAACTTGAATTGCCTCAGGTCTACAAAAGTTTAAGTCGAATCAACACCTGGCTGGTCAAAGCCCGCAAAAAATGTCAGGAAAATGGCGGGCCGCGTTCGGAAAAAACACCGCCCGAAAAACTGTACCCCCTGTTACGCGTTTTTCTCAACCATACCGAGCGCTGGTTATCACTCAATCATAAAACATCCTTTCGTGAGCAGCTGCTCGAGTTGTATTTTGCCGTCAACAGCTTCATGCGGGTGGCGGAACAGTATGATGATTGTTACGCCACCTTTTTTGAACCCTTTGACAAAGATCTGCGAGTCAAACTTTTTTGCATCGATCCATCCAACCAGCTGCGGCAGGCCCTGAATAGATGCAAAGCCGCGCTTTTTTTCTCAGCCACCATGACGCCTGCGGGGTATTTTAAAAAGATGTTTGGTTGTCAGGAATCCGCAGATCACCTGATTTTGCCTTCACCGTTTCCGGCTGAAAATCTTAAAATTTTACTGGCGGTCAATGCCTCCACGCTTTACAGACAGCGCAATAGAACTGCGCCGGAGATTACCCGCACACTCATTGCGCTGGTCGACCAAAAAAAAGGCAATTATTTTCTTTTTTTCCCATCTTATGAATACATGCTGATGATCCACAAATTGTTTGTCGCTGAAAGTCCGCACACCTCAACGATTGTCCAGAAGCCTCAGATGGCAGAATCCGAAAAAGATACATTTTTAGACAGATTCGCGCAGGAAAATCCGGAAACACTGGTTGGGTTTACGGTTATGGGCGGTATTTTCGGAGAGGGTATTGACCTTATGGGTGAACGCCTCTGTGGCGCCGCCATTATCGGGGTCGGCTTGCCGGGTATTTCTCCTGAACGGGAATTGATTCGGGAATATTTTGCCGCTACCTATGGTATGGGATTTGAATACGCCTATCAATATCCTGGTATTAACCGGGTGCTGCAGGCGGCCGGTCGTGTCATTCGATCCGAAAAAGACCGGGGGGTTGTCCTATTTATCGGTCAGCGATATTCGACCGTTCGATACAGGTCTTTATTGCCAAATGAATGGCGACCGGCGAGTATACAGCGGAAAAGCCAGTTCAAGCTTGAACTTGAAAAATTCTGGGGTAGGTGATTTGGTATTTTCTTTGCTGGTGGCGATGTCAAAATCCAAAATCAAAACTGTTTTGATCACTCATCGGCACTGGGTTAGTTTTTCCCAGAAGTCGGAGGATAAATCCGGCGGGCCGATAATTCGCATAAGTTCCTGATTTTCAAACTCAAGATAGTTGCTGAGTTCCTTTCTGGAGAAATTCAACATCCGCTTGATACCTATCAATGATTGGGTCGGTATGCGGGCGTATTTTTTTGCAATTTCAAGTGCGCTATCTTCAAGTTTTTCCAGCGTGACAACTTTATCCACGATGCCCATTTCAAGCGCCGCATGCGCCGTTATATCCTGATCGGATAAAAGAATATCATAGGCTTTTCTGTAACCCAGCATTCTGGATAGAAAAAAGGCGCCCCCGCCCTTGGGTGCCATCCCCAGATCCAGATAAGGATTTTGATAGACGGTATTGTCCGATATGATGCGGTAATCGCAAGCCAGGCTGATGTTTAAAAATAGAGAAATTATTTGACCGCGGTCTGCATGAATCACAAATTTGTCCAGATCTACGATTTTTTGAATGAGTTGATCTATGGCATTAAACATCCTGTGGGTTGAGTTTCGGTCAATATGGGCTTCCAAAATCTGGTTGTAAAATTCAATGTATTCTTCACGGCCTGTTTTTTGGGTCGAACCGAACAAAACAAGGACGTTAACATCACGGGCATTTGAAACCTGTTCAAGATAATCCAGCAATCTGTCCCGGGCAATTAGATCCGCGGCATGCAAAAGAAGGTTTTCGTGAAAGTTCAGGAGGACGACATCCTGATGTCGGGCGGCTGAAAAGAAATCGGTTTTAACGCTAAGATCACGTTTTTTTTGCGATTTTAGACCTCTTTGTTTTTTCCGGGTGAGATTCTCCTGGTCCAAAGGACGTACGGCCAGCACCGGACAGGAGGCCCGCCGAACAACCTGGTCGGTGGTTGATCCCACAAACAATTTTTCGACCAGGCCGTGTCCCCGTGCTCCCAAAACAATTATGTCCATATCATGTTTTTCAGCGTAGGCAAGAAGCGCTTCATGGGGTTTTCCTGTTAACACGGTGGTTTTGAGAGTGCACCAGTTGCAGGATTCATCCGAAACCATCTTTTCAAGTTTTTGATTCAATTGATGCCGTAAATCCTGATCATTCGAATCCCCGGTGCTTCCGCCGTTTTTTATAGTATTGCGATTTTCGGGCAGCTCGGCAACATTGGCCAGATGCAGTTCGGATTGAAACTCCTGGGCCAGGCTGAGGCCGTGCATAAAGGCCAGGCTTGAATCGGGAGAGAAATCACAGCCCACCAGGATTCGTTTCAATGACAATCCTTTTTTCAAATTTAGAACAGGTTTCAATACCCGTATAGTGAGTATAGGACAGGGAAGGCTCCGCATCAGGCGCTCGGCTACCGATCCGAGAATCAGCCTTTTCAGACCTGCTCGGCCATGGGTGGCGCACACCACCAGGTCAACGGCGTTTTCTTTGGTCATGCGGTAAATTTCTTCGGCCGGCCGGCCACTAACAACCAAGGGTTCCCATTCGATATCGGGCAATAGCTTTTGACTGTAGAGGGATTCGAGCTGCTCCCGGGCGTATTGCTCCATCCGTTGCTGTTGGAGGGTGAGGTCAACCATGGCTTCACCGTACATAGCAGCCGATGCAATATCCACGATGTGGCAAACAAAAAGCTTGGCATCGAATTCTCCGGCAAGGGCCATACCGTAGGTCAGGGAAAGATTCGAGAATTCCGAAAAATCCGTGACGCACATAATTTTTTTAAGTTGAACTCTCACGGTCAGATCCCCCCTTCACGGTTTATTTGTGGGGATGAAAAAAAACGATATGAATGCAATCAGAAGTGAAACTCAAAAATACGTTCCGGATGCCGGTAAGAACTTTCTGGATACAGCTGTGAGATAGCTTCTAGCAACAGGATGAAATAGAGCGCAGCATTAAGGGTTGTAGGTTCATTTGTTTTGAATTTATATAATGGCCAAAAGGTTGTCAATTGAAATCATTCTTCAATCTGCGGTTCCGTTCCGATTTTGATAATCCGGCCAGCTTTTTACACTGCCCGTAAAATTGTTCGAGGTTGCCATCACTTTTTTCGAGAATCTTTATAAATGCCGGTAAATAATCATAATAGGTCGATACCGAGATTAATTTGGCATTGTTGAGCGGCTCTTCAAACCAGTAATCATAGCCCCTGAATCCCTGCCAGGCTTGTTTCATCTGCAGGTATTCACGCCGGAATTGATTGAATATGTCTTTTTTCAAGGCTCTTTTGTCATCGGGCAATAGCTTTTGACTGTAGAGGGATTCGAGCTGCCGACGGCGGTAGCAAAACTCTCGTTAAACGCTGTGTCGTCTTTTACATATATTATCTGGTGGGCCAGTTCGTGGATTATCAATGCGGCCAGCCCCGTATCCGTGCGGTGGATCACAGTATTTAACACCGGATCCTCGAACCAGCCCAGGGTTGAATACGCGGCAATACCGGCCACATACACATCAAAGTGCTTGTTTTTTAACCCATCGGCATATTGCATGGCCATCTGTTTTGAAAAATAGCCCCTATATGCGGTACGACCGATAACCGGATAGTACCAGGTTTTGGGTTCAAGCGAGAATTCCGGCGCAGCAAACACGTTCCAGACTGCATAGGAACGTTTGAGATCGATATAGCTAAGATAATGATTGCCGACCGGCAAATGGAGCGATTCTTTTGCGAATTCGCGGACATCCATTACGAGTCGCAGCCGGGTTTTAAGGGTTTGGGACGTTTCGGGTGCAGACAGCAGTCGGTCAATGGATTCACGACCGGTCAATATTTGCATCTGACCGGAGATCGCCTGGCCATAATAATGAAGCGTTTCACATCCGGATAGGGTCACAACCATAAAGAGACAGACCAGGATATGGATGCGCCCGGCATAGCCCGCGCTGGACTTTTTTTCACCTCTATGCAGAAACAAGACACTCATTTTTTAATTTGACACCAAAGAATAACCTCTTAATATATCGCAGATAATATGATAATAATGTTTGCCAAATTATGCTATAGTGCTATTATCAGGTAAAAGCGGTCAAGCTAAAAAACGACTTTTAGTGTGGCTAGAACAAAAACAAAATAGGAGGACCCATGGCAGTAAAAGTTTTAATCCAACGAGTTGTCCCGGAGGAAAAGGCCAGGCAAATGATACCGCTTTTTAGAGAAATGAGATCATTGGCTTCTACTGTACCGGGTTATATTTCGGGCGAGACTTTAAAACGCCTGGACAAATCCAACGAATTTTTAGTAATCAGTACCTGGAACTCCTCAGATGACTGGAATCAGTGGCTGAAAAGCGAAAAAAGAAAAGAAATTCAGGTTCAGATCGACTCATTGCTCGGCGGATCGACTGATTATGAAATCTATCATTATGGCTTTTCAGAGTGACCTTTCGAAGATTTTCGACGCAAATGCGTGATCGCCAGTTTTTTTAACGGGAAAGCCATCTCAGTAGGCCTGGATTAACAGCAGTTTCTGGGGTTTTTATCGTAAGTATTTGATATTTTGCAATAATTCGGGGGTCGGGAAGTTATTCCGCCCGACCTTTGATATTGGTGGAACGAATTATCAGCAGCGAACGAATCTAAAAACTGTCTATATTTGCGCCTGAAGCTCGGTATCCGTTACCTTTAATCCGCTTCGGATCCTAAAAAACACGCCCTGGGAAATATAATTACCACACCGCTGTTTATGCAACCCAGGGCCGTTGTTACGGTATTTGGTGACACCGGTATTCCCACTCATTCCCCGGCTCACACGCCCTATCCGCCCGGCATTCCCTTATCGAAAAGGGAAAGACCTGTACCGTTTTCAGACATTCCTTTTCAGGGCAAACCGCTTCCAACCATTCCCTACATTTTTAGTGGGTTATGTGTATAGTTTCGACATCCGGTTGGACAGTATTGAAATTATAGAAATAATCGACTATAATTCGCTTCATCATCCGATTTGGCCATATTAAGGCAGACGTGGTGCCATAGTCACCAACAATGATTGGGGGTAAGATGAAATTTCGCTTTCTATCGGTCTTATTAATTTTAGGGTGGATTTACCCGGCCGCAGTTGCGGCAGATACCTTGCGGGGGGAACAAATCCTTGCCTGGCTAACGGCTGAAAATTCCAGTACGATAGACCACGCCAGAACCAAGGGCTACATTCAGGGCGTTTTAGAGTTATATGACATTTTAAGTTACAGGGTGCCTGATCTAAATATTTATTGTGTCCGGGATAAACGCATATCAACTCTGGAAGCCACCGATATTATAGTGAAATGGTTAAAAAGCCATCCCCAACGTCTAGAGGAACCGGCTATTCTGTTGGTATTGCACGCATTCAAAGATGCGCATCCCTGCAATAAATAACCCAAATAAAATCCACCCCGCTGGGGGTGATGGCGTCGTTTTATCGATTCGTCTTGAAATGACATAAAAATATTTCTATCAACCTGCTACCAAAACGTATGCGACATTTTTATTAATATTTTTATTTTTGTCGCAGTCAGGTGAAAGGAGCAAAACAATGTTGATTGGCAAAAAGGTGATAATAGCGTTACTTTTAACCGCCATGGTTCTGATAATTGGAGCCTGTGCCGGAGACAAATTGAAATTGGAACCAATTGCCAAATCGGAGAATCCGGCAGAATTAATAAGCCGCCTCGACAGGGACATTGCCAATGCCCGTAATGATCAGGTCAATGTGCTGTCGCCGACATGGTTTGCGAATGCGGAAGCCTCACTGCGCGAGGCGAAATCTGGACTGAAACAGGGTGACAAAATTTCTAAAATTCTAAAGTCAATTTCTGAGGGGCAAGCCCGGTTGAAGACGGCCAAAGACAAGTCCAAACTGTCAAGATCCAACCTGGATGGGGTTATCAAGGGGCGCAGCATGGCCCGCGCAGCCGGCGCTACTGAACTCGGCAGGGATTACGTGGCAGCTGAGGAAAAATTCTTTGAGCTGACCAGAGCCGTAGAAAAGGGCAACCTGCGTTATGCCAAAAAAAACAGGGCCCGGGTACAGGAAGATTTTCGCAAACTGGAGTTGCGTGCAATCAAGATCCGAACCCTGGGTGAAGTCCGCAAACTTCTGGATCAGGCCAGACGAAGAGGCGACCATAAGATTGCCCCTAAATCATATGCAGTTGCCCAGCAGCGGTTAAAAGAAGCTGATGTTTTCATTACCAAAAACCCCTACAAAAAAGAAGAGATGCTCAAAAAAGCCAGCCTGGCCCTTTTTATGGCCCGGCGGGTACAACAGGTGGCCCGCCAGAGTCAAAAAATCAGAGGCATGCAGCCGGAGCCAATTACGCTTATGTTTGAGGGAAACTTACACAAAATTTCTAAAAAATTATCGGCGCCGGATATGCGTGATCAGCCTTTTCAAACCCAGGTTGAGAACATTGTGGGTACCATTGACGGTTTACAGCAAACCCGTTCATTCCTGAGTGAAAGAGACAAATCTCAACAGGCGGAAATCGAAACTTTGAAAAAACAGATTGCTAAATTATCAGGGCAAACCCAGGCCGAAAGAGACGTCAAAGAACGCCTGTTGGCTGAACGGCGCTTTAATGAATTGTTTAATACGGTTCAGGGCTATTTTGAACCGCGCGAGGCCGAAACTTACAAAAGTGGTAACCAGCTCGTTATCCGCTTAAAAGGGATTCAGTTTCCGGTGGGTAAAAGCGTCATTTTACCAAAAAATTATACCCTCTTGAGCAAGGTTCAGCGGGCCATTCGCACGTTGGGCGAGGTAGATGTTGTCATCGAGGGCCATAGTGACAGTACCGGGTCAGCGGAGCTCAACGAACATCTATCCGAGCAGCGGGCCGATGCGGTTCGCCAATATCTGGTGGCCAATGAAACCCTGTCTTATGATAAAATTATTGCCGTCGGTTACGGATCCATCCGGCCGATTGCCCCCAACAAAACGGCCGCCGGTCGGGCCCTCAATCGAAGAATTGATTTGATCATTACACCCCATTTCAAGGTTCAGAAATAGTGTGGATCAGCCGGTCTAGGAGCTCAGTGTTGCAGGAAAAAAAAGGATGTGCGGAAGATTCGTAAGTCATAGTTCTTTGAGCCTTATCGAGAAAACCTTTAATGTCGATAGCGTTGCGGCTGAAGTGCGCCCGAATTATAATATCGCACCGACTCAGACGGTGCCGGTTATCGTCCACAATCATCAAACCCGGCTTGACACGTTCCATTGGGGCCTGGTCCCGTTTTGGGCCAAAGATCTGAAAATCGGCAACAGGCTTATAAATGCCCGGGTCGAAACCGTGGCCCAGAAACCCAGTTTCCGGACGGCCTTCAAAAAAAGGCGCTGCCTCATTGTTGCCGACGGCTTTTATGAATGGAAAGGGCCCAAGGGGCAAAAACAGCCCTGGTATCTGACTTTGCCTGGCGATGAACCTTTTGGCTTTGCCGGTCTATGGGAAAGATGGACAGGGGATCCCCGGGGTGAATACCGGTCCTGTGTGATTATTACCACCGCTGCCAGCAAATCGGTCGCAGACATTCATGACCGGATGCCGGTCATCCTGAACCCGGAAAGCTATGATGCCTGGCTGGACCCAGAAAACCAGGATGCGGCTAAATTAAACTCGATTCTTAAGGAGGGCCACATTCGGGATTTGACGCGGTACCCCGTTTCCAAACGCGTCAATAATGCGCGCAACAACGACGCTGAATGCATTAAACCGCTCGATACCGACCCTGCCTGAAAGCCAACTAAAAATTCATTTTATCCGCCAGAGATCTTTGGCGGATTAATCCGCCCCGGCGGGCTAACGTCCAACGGCCCGCCCGCCTCGCCTGAGCGACTCGCGATGGCGGGCCGGCTGCGTTGTCCCGCGGCTTGAAATGCTAATCAATCGCGGCAAGATGCCGCTCCCACTGTTCATATTGGATGGTGTTTAGTAAACGTCATAGTGTTTAAAAATTGGTGGGAGTGGCTTCCAGCCACGACGTGTACGCTCCGCTTTCATTGTATATTAATCCCTTTTCTTTAGATACCTCACAGAAATAAAGTTTTTCCTGACTTGCTGCCTTTAAAATCAGTTCCTATAGTTATTATGCCCGATATTAACTAAGACCCGAAATTTGGGCGTATAACCGAATGATAGAGAGGAACCCTATGGTTAAAGCAGCAAAGAAAACACTTCGTCTAATAAATACTCCGGGATTTAATGAAGAAAAACAGAGGAATACGGAATCTCATGCTCCCGGGGATAAAGATTTGGAGCTACTGGATGCATACTCCCGAGCGGTTATCCGGGTTGTTGAAACCGTGGGTCCGGCCGTGGTCAGCATATCCCTGGGCGATAGATCTTCCGGCAGCATATCCGAACAACCCGGGGCAGGATCGGGGGTGGTGATCGCCCCGGACGGATACATCCTGACGAACAACCACGTTGTTCAAAAAGCGCGGAAAGTGCACGTCACCCTGACAGACGGAACGAGTCTTTCGGCAACCGTGGTCGGCAAAGATGCGGCCACCGATCTGGCCGTCGTGCGCGCCGATGCTTCATATTTAGTGTCATCGACCCTGGGTGACAGTTCCCGGCTGCGTGTCGGCCAGGTGGTGATTGCCATGGGCAATCCCCTGGGGTTTCAATCCACCGTGACCACCGGCGTAATCAGTGCCCTCGGGAGGGCCATGCGCAGCGTGCAGGGCAGACTCATTGAAAATATCATTCAGCATACCGCACCTTTGAACCCCGGGAATTCCGGCGGCCCGCTTGTTAATTCCCTGGGACAGGTGGCGGGGATCAATACAGCCATTATTGCGATAGCCCAGGGCATTGGGTTTGCCATATCCACAAACACTGCCAAGTGGGTCGTGTCGCAGCTTTTAACCCACGGCCGTGTCCGTCGCGGGTATCTGGGTCTGGCCGGTCAACAACGGCCCCTGCATCGTCGCTGGGTGCGCTATTTTCAATTGGTCCGGGAGGATGTGGTCGAGGTTGTATCCATAGAACCGGGTGCACCGGCCCAGAAGGCCGGCATGCGGGTTGGCGATTATATTATCGCAGTCAATGGGCAGGCTGTGGCGAGCGTGGATGATCTGCACCGTTTTCTGGCGGATTGGCCCATCGGCAAATCTGTCAATATAACGGTTATTCGTAAAAAGAAACGGAGAGAATTGGTTGTTGTTCCGGTTGAAGCCAAAGCCCTTTAGTACTTAAGGATCATGTCCGGATTAGTTCTAGCTATTTGAGAGGTCGGAGAGTTTTTCACGCAAATGTTTGTCGTTGCTGTATTTGAGATCGGGGCATAGCTTGATCAATGACAATTACAACCC
>CAMYNZ010000159.1 GCA_947259865.1 uncultured Desulfobacterales bacterium
CATATCGAAAAGTTCACGCACATAATCAAATTCCTGATACAAATCCTGCCCCATGCCCACTGACTGGGAACCCTGTCCGGGAAAAAGAAAAGCAATTTTTTTCAATGTAATGCCTCCATATTCTATTGTTTATTTATCATCAACTGCTTTGAGCCTTTGAATATGATGACTCCATTATTCAGTCTCTAAAGTGCCCGGTGATGTGGCTTCTGCGTTTCACGGGGCCAAGACGACCGAAAGGAAAAATTAATAGCCTTTGACGTCACCCCGGAGCAATTCGATGCCAATGAATTAGCCAATTACGATAGACCGCAACGAAGTTGCGCTGATAGTTTTCATTTGCCGTCCTCTCAACGGCAAATGAAAAAAAGACATCTCTGCGCTCTCTGCGGCTTTAGCGAAGCGAGCGGTGGACAGCCAAAACAAGCAGCTACATGCCTATCCAGAATCGAACACCAACTATCCTGAATCATGCGTGCCGTCATCAGGCTTCATCATCCAGGTTGAATAGCTTGCGGGTAATGTCCAGTAAAACCGATTTGTCGTCGTGGTGGTGGTTGTTTTTTAATATCTTGGTGGGGTCGTGCAGGATTTTATTTACCAGCGACCCCGCCATCCGCTGAAGCGCCTCCCGGTGTTCATCCGGAATTTTGCTCGACTGCAGTGTTTTTTTGACTTCGGCTTGGGCCAGGGCTTCGAGCTTGTCACGGATGGCAACGATGGTTGGCACAACCTCCAGGCTTTCGTACCACTGCCTGAAATGGATGACGGCTTCATCAACAATGCGGTCGGCTTTGATGGCCTCGCGCCGGCGGTCCTCGATGTTTTCTTCGATGACACCTTTCAGGTCGTCAATATCGTAGACATATGTGTTTGTTATGCGGTTGATCTGGGGGTCAATATCCCGGGGAACCGCAATGTCGATAAAGAAAAGCGGTCGGTTGCGCCGGCTGCGAATGATGCCTTTAACCTGATCGCGCGTGACCACAAAATCAGGAGAGCCGGTTGAGCTGATGATAATATCCACCGTCTGGAGACAATCGTCGAGTTCTTCAAAGCGAACCGCCTGGCCCTTAAACTGACTGGCGAGCTCGACGCCGCGTTCGAATGTGCGGTTGGCGACCAGGACTTCACCGATCCGGTTTCGAATCAGGTGCTCCACGGCCAGTTCGGCCATCTCACCGGCTCCGATCAGCAGCGCCTTCTTTGCATCCAGGTCGCCGAATATTTTGCGCGCCAGTTCAATGGCCGCGTAACTGATGGAAACCGCCCGGTCGCCTATTCCGGTTTCGGTGCGGATACGCTTGGCCACAAAAAAAGTGCGATGCAACAGCCGGTTTAGAATTACGCCGGAACATTTTTTTTGGGTTGCGGTGCGATAGGCGTCTTTGATCTGACCCAGAATCTGCGGTTCGCCCAATACCATCGAGTCAAGGCTGGCGGCCACCCGGAAAATATGCCGCACGGCATCGTCTCCCCGGTGGATGTACAGGGCATCTTGAAATTGCGAAAGCGGGATTTTATTGTAGTCGGCAATAAACTTTTGGGCCGATTTTACAGCTGCGCTGCTGTCATCGGTTACCAGCAGCACCTCAACGCGGTTACAGGTAGAGAATAGCAGGATTTCATTGATCACCGGTTCTTTTTTTAAGGCTTGCATGGCATCGGCAGTTTCATCCGCTGAAAATGCAATGCATTCTCGGAGCTCAATCGGCGCTGTTTTATGATTTAATCCCAGGAGTACGATTTCTGACATTTGCTTTATTCGCCTTCGCCTGAACGCGATCCCCTATTTTTGAGACAGCTTTTATCTTCTATAGGTATTTAATTTAAAAGGAAGTAAACGCTTCGTGATGTCCCTTCATCAAAAAGTTGACTCCAAAAAAAGTAAACAATATCACACCAAACCCGATGATTGCCAGGATGGCCGCTTTTCTGCCGCGCCAGCCCGCAGTGAGGCGTGAATGCAGCAGGGCGGCATAAAAAAGCCAGGTGATACCGGACCAGACTTCCTTGGGGTCCCAGCTCCAGAATTTGCCCCAGACCGACCGGGCATAAACAAAACCGGTTATCAGGCCGAAGGTGACCAGGGTAAAACCGACGACAATACAGACATAGCCGGTGTTGTCGAGCATATCCAGCGACGGTAAGCGCCTGAAAAAGAAACCGGTGCTTTTGGATTTAATGGCATTTTCCTGAAGCAGGTATAATATCCCGATGCCGCAGGCCAGGGCGAAGGCGGCTTCGCCGACGAATATGGCAAGGATATGAGAAAACAGCCAGAAGCTTTTAAATATGGACTGGGCTTCAACCGGCTGATTCGGCACCTGGGAAACAGCCACCATGACCACTGCCACCAGCGGGGCCGCATAAATTCCCAGAATTCGCATTTTGAATTTATATTGAAATATCAGAAAAAAACCGGCCGCCGCCCAACCCGCCACCGAAAGGGTTTCGTGGAGGTTACGCACCGGAATCTGACCCGAGTTCACAAAGGTGTAAGCGATGGCGACGGTATGACAGACAAACCCTGCCAGAATTAACCAGTAACCGGCCCGGTGAAGATAATCCCTTTGGAAAAAGAGAAATGCAAAATAACCGGCCGCGCTGAACATGTACAGCAGTAATGCAAGGATAATCACAATTTCCATGGCTGGCACCCAGGTTGAGCAAAACACTCGTTGGCGGTTGTTGTCAGTCAGTTATTAGGGGGTGAAAATCTGAATGTCATCACCCCTGGGGTGAAATTCTATTTTAAGGATTGATCGGCTTTTCCAACCAAGTCGGCAAAGTCATACCCTTCACCGAGAACTTTAAAAAGCAGGGCATTGATATCCGCTGTCTGGTTGTCACGGATCATATCCACCAGTCCCGAATTGATCAATTGTTCAAAAAGGGTTTTGTGGGCCTCGGGCTCATGTGACTGCCGCAAAAGTTTGTTGCGAATCGCACCCATAAGCTGAAGCAACACCGCATATTCCTCACCAAATTGATCTTCAAGGCTTTTTCGCAACTTTTTTGCCAGCGCCGGGCTTTTACCGGAAGTGGAAATGCTGATGGTCAGATCACCCCGGCTGACAATGGAAGGCAGTATGAAATTGCAGTCTTGGGGCCGATCGGCAATATTGCAAAGCAGATTTAATCGATTTGCATCTGCACTGATCTGATGATTCAAATTTTCATCGTCGGTTGCACCGATGACCAGAAACATTCCGGCCAGATCTTCAGACCGGTAAGATCGCACAAGCAGCGTAATGTCACCACTCTTGGCCAGGTTTTGGAGTTGTTCGGATACGTCCGGGCTGATAACCGTAACGAGCGCACCGCATTTCAAGAGCATCTTAACCTTGCGGGTACCCACGGGCCCGCCGCCAACCACCAGACATCTGCGCTTTTGGACGTCCAGATATGCGGGATAATAACGCATTTGGGTATTCGTTTCTGTGTTTGAAGCCATTTAAGCCCTTCAACCAACAGTGATTTCCATGAGGTCCCGGGCCAAAACCAGCGGACCTGAATACGATTTGCGGCACTCCGTCTCGATATCCGCCCGATCGCATTCCGGGTAAAAATGGGTTAACACCAGCTTGCCAACATTTGCCCGGGTGGCAATTTCGCCGGCCAAAGACGGCGTCAGATGGCCCCTGGTTTTCATTTGATCCGGAAGTGCCGATTCACAGATCAATACATCCGCATTTTTTGCCAGGCTAACCAGATTATCGCTGTAGTCCGTATCGCCTGAATAGACCATGGACCGATCACCCGGGCCCGTAATCCGGTAGGCCAGACTCTCGGGATTATGCTCAACCGGCAAGGAGTCCACTGTAAAATTTTCGAGACGGCGGGAATCCGGACCCTTGGTGGTCAGCTCGATCGTATCCATCAGCCCGGGGGAAAGTTCGATCCAGCTGCCGTATGCGGCCTTTAACCCATTAAAAAAAGATGAAAAGCCTTTACCCGCGATGATTGTCAATGGATTTTTGCGGCGGCGGTGGTCGGGATACTTGTTGGCGAACAAAAACTGGATCAGCTCTGAAGTATGGTCGGGGTGGAAATGGCTGTAAAAGATATACGGTATTTCAAATACGGTTGTACCGGTTTCCAGCAGCCGCCGCATGGTTCCGGCGCCGGAATCAAAAAGCAGTTTGGTATCGCCGATTTTTGCCAGAACCGAACAGGAGCTGCGCTCCAGTGAAGGCACGCATGTGCCGGATCCCAGGATAATTACGCTAAAGTCAGCCATTATTTCTTATTTTTTATCTGCACGTGTCTCGATATGTCTTATGATCCACTGCTGGAGTTTTTTACTGTCTTTGTGGTCAATCCGATCCTTTAGGTCCGAAAGCGAAATCTCGGCCCGGGCCATACTTTTGTGACCGCCGGCAGAACCCCACCGCCCGAAGCTTTGCTTGGCAACCCGTCCGGCATTTTTTCGGATGCCGTCGTTTCTGAGTACGATGATTAATTTTTGATCGTTAATTCCGGAAATAATACTCCACATCACGGAGTCCACCCGCATAAAAAAATCGGCGACAAGCACACAAACATCCGGATTAATCACTGGCCCCAGATGGACAAAAACACGGCCTTTGCGCATACGCCTATGTTGAAGGGCGGTTTTGAAGTATTTTAAAAATTCAAGCGTCATTTCCGCCTGCTCAATCTTGCTGGCCAGGTGGATATTCGTGTGGCGAAACAGAAACTGAAAGGCACGCACATCCTCCATAAGTGTCTGGCGTTCAAAGTTGCTGGTGTCTGTTTTTATCGCAAGGAACAGACCCGTTGCCAGCTTTACGGAGGGCTTAATTTTTGCGGCGCGCAGGTACTCCGTCATTATGGTTGCGGTGGCACCGTATCTGGGGCGGATATCCATAAAAGCTGCTTTAGCGTCGGTCTCCGGATGGTGATCTATAATCACATCCGGTACAAACTTAAAAAAAGCCTCGTTGTGGTTTGGCTGGGAATCAACCATGATGATTCGGTTAAACTTTCTCGTGTTGATGTCATCGAGATGCACAAGTTTGACGCCCAGCAACCGGATCATGGCCAGGTTATCCGGCCGCCTGACAACGTTGATATTGGCGATGGTCACGTTTGAAACCCGATGCCACAGGAGCCGGCTGACAGCCATGGCACTGGCAATGGCGTCCGGGTCGGCATTGATCAGCGTTAAAACGTGATCATTGCCGGAAAATTGATCATAAAAACGACGTAATTTTTCAGAAGCAGATAGACCCATTTGAGAAATTTAGCCTCAGTTGATCAAGCGCACCATATAATTAAGCGCCTTAATATGCTCCGGCGGTATCGGATTGGCATTAAAATAACGTCAAAAAAAGACAGCGGTCAATAACTGTTTTAAAATCTTGCCCCCGGGGACCATCAATTTTATTGCCCGACCATTTATCGGCCTGCCGGATGACATTGATAACGCTCAATATTCCGATGGTCGTCCTAAACTTTGCCCCGATCCCGGATCTGGGTTTGGAGTGCCGATTTTATGAAACAAAAGACCCGGTCACGGTGGACCGGGCCCTTTGGTTTAACCTCGATTTAAACGGTTTTGAAAATAATGCGGTCATTCTCAACCTCGGCACTGATCCGGCTGCCCGCCGATATCGTTCCTTTGAGAATCTCCATCGAAAGCTGGTTTTCGATGTATTTTTGAATGACCCGTTTAAGCGGTCTTGCGCCGTATACCGGATCATACCCTTTATCAACGATAAAATTTTTGGCGCCGTTTGCAAGGACCAGCTCGATATTGCTTTCTGCCAGCCGCTCGCTGAGCTGCTTGATCTGGATATTCACAATTTCGCCGATTTGTTCAGGGGAAAGATTGTGAAATATAATGATTTCATCGATTCGATTCAAAAATTCCGGTTTGAAGCTGGCCCGAAGGGCCTCGGTCACTCTGGTTTCCATTTCTGCGCGCCGGGATATTCCCAGTTCCTGAATCCACTGGCTGCCGACATTGGATGTCATGATGACGATCGTATTTTTAAAATCCACCGTCCGGCCGTGCCCGTCGGTCATGCGGCCATCATCCAGAATCTGAAGCAGAATATTAAAGACTTCGGGATGGGCCTTTTCAATTTCATCGAATAAAACGACAGAATAAGGTCTGCGCCGCACCGCCTCCGTCAAATACCCGCCTTCTTCATATCCGACATATCCAGGCGGCGCTCCGATAAGCCTGGCAACCGCATGTTTTTCCATGTATTCGGACATATCAACCCTGACGATCGCCTGTTCACTGTCAAAAAGAAATTCGGCCAGGGCCTTGGCCAGTTCGGTTTTTCCGACACCGGTGGGCCCCATAAAGATAAAGGATCCAATGGGCCGGTTGGGATCCTGTAAACCGGAACGGGCGCGCCGTACGGCGTTGGCGACGGCTTCCACGGCCTCAGCCTGCCCGATTACCCTTCGGGCGATGCGGTCTTCCATGTGTACCAGTTTTTCCTTTTCGCCTTCCAGCATTTTGCTGACCGGAATTCCGGTCCAGTGTGATATAACTTCGGCAATATCCTCGTCATCGACTTCTTCTTTGAGCATTTTTCTGTTTTTTTGAAGATCGGCCAGCTCCTGGTTGGCCACATTCAGGCGGGTTTCGAGTTCCGCCGACCGGCCGTAGCGAATTTCAGCAACCCGTGCCAAATCGCCATCCCGCTCGGCCTGTTGGGCTTCGATACCCAGGTGTTCCTGCTCTTCTTTAATTTTCCGAATCCTCTGAATTAAATCCTTTTCATTTTGCCAATGGGCTTTCATGCCAAGGATTTCGGCATTCATTTCTGCCAGCTCAGCTTCAAGTTTTGCCAGGCGCTCTTTTGAGGCCGGATCCGACTCTTTTTTCAATGCCTCGCGTTCGATTTCTGCCTGGGTAATGCGCCGCTGAATCTCATCAATTTCAGCCGGCATGCTGTCAATTTCGATTCGCAATTTAGAAGCGCATTCATCGATCAGATCGATGGCCTTATCGGGCAGGAAGCGGTCTGAAATATAGCGGTTTGACAGGGCCGCGGCGGCTACGATGGCAGAATCCTTGATTCTGACCCCATGATGGACTTCATATTTCTCCTTGATGCCGCGCAGAATCGAGATGGTGTCCTCCACGCTCGGCTCCCGGACCATAACCGGTTGAAAGCGTCTTTCCAGGGCAGCATCTTTTTCAATATATTTTCGGTATTCGTTTAATGTTGTGGCGCCCACACAGCGCAGAGTACCTCTGGCCAGGGCCGGTTTCAACATGTTGGAGGCATCCACCGCACCCTCACTGGCGCCGGCACCCACCAGGGTATGCAGCTCATCGATGAACAGTATGATTTCGCCTTCAGCCTTTTCCACTTCTTTAATAACCGCTTTGAGACGGTCTTCAAATTCCCCCCTGTACTTGGCACCGGCAATAAGCGCTCCCATATCCAAAGCCACCAGACGCCGGTTTTTGAGGGATTCGGACACATCACCTTCCACGATACGTTGGGCCAGACCCTCGACAATCGCGGTCTTACCGACTCCGGGTTCACCAATCAGAACCGGATTATTTTTGGTTCGCCGGGATAGGACCTGAACAATTCGCCGGATTTCATCATCCCGGCCGATTATCGGATCTATTTTGCCCAGCCGGGCCTGATCGGTTAGATTACGGCTGAATTTTTCCAGGGCCTGATATTTTTCTTCCGGGTTGGGGTCCGTGATTCTCTGAGATCCTCGAATATCGATAAGCACCTTGAGAATAGAATCCCTTGTAGCGCCATGGTGCGCCAATATTTTTACCGCATCACCTTTGTTCTCATCGGTAATGGCCAATAGAATGTGTTCCAGGCTTACATACTGGTCTTTCATCTTGGCCGCTTCGGTAAATGCGGCGTCCAGAACACTTTTTGTTCTGGTGGAAATATAGACATCGCCGGGTTGACCGACTTTGGGTAATCCCTCGATCGATTGCGCCACCTCCTTGGCAACAGTGCCGGAAGAAGCCCCGAGTTTCTTTAACATTGCACTGACGATTCCTTCAGGCTCGCTCAACATGGATCCCAAAAGATGCTCGGGCTCGATTTGAGGATTGTTGTGCTGGGTCGCAAGATTTTGGGAATTTTGTATAAGTTCCTGTGATTTAATAGTAAATTTATCAAATTGCATAAAATGTAACCCCCCCTTGGGTGTTCCGTTTTTTAGGGTCTGATTTTTGCAGTGAATATAAACATGGACCCCGTTATGTCAATTATGGCGGGGCTGTTGCCCGATTACTCAGACCGGCTGCTCAAACCCTGGGAGCCATTGAATCGCACCCAGAAATAAGATGGTTTAGACAGCGCGATGACGTTTTTAGGCAACCGCCCGTTGAAATTCTGGGATAAATTGCGTAATACTGTAAATTGAACGGGAACCTTT
>CAMYNZ010000160.1 GCA_947259865.1 uncultured Desulfobacterales bacterium
AGGCACGTGAAACATTCACTTTTCCGGTGGAAGACAGGTCAGTGTATCTGGCGCAGACTATTCTCATTTATGATGCGCCATCCGCGACAGGGAGCGCTTCTCTGTATATGTCTGTTCATTGCTGAATCGTGGC
This sequence comes from uncultured Desulfobacterales bacterium, assembly GCA_947259865.1. The sequence goes on from CAMYNZ010000160.1 coordinate 134, forward strand.
AATGGCAATTCAGAGGGACTACACCGCCGACTAAGCTTTTGCGGCAAACGTGGCAATTTAAGACGATCTAAGTGGAGTATCGGTGTCAAATCTTGATCAGTGACTATATGTATGCACTCTGTAAAAGGGTGTCAAAACTTGATCAGTGATTAATTGATTCCGATCCGGATTTCTATGGATTTTTCAATTTTATTTGACCTTTTGCAATTCAATGATGTATACGAATTTAAATATGTGTTGATTTCCATTTTCAACTGACCTGAAACGCATGCACATTTCATAAAGCTAACCGGGTCTCACTTCTGATCTCCCACTCCTCTGAGTCGCCCAAACTCCGAATTCTCACGATGTTAAATAACCATAATACGGCCTGCTAGGTAAGAGCCCTATAAAGCACAAATACGTGCGGGTAGTTATTATCTAATGTTATCCAGCATGAAAAGAATATTAAATCTATGGCGTAAGAGCACCCAGTCAATCGCTGAAAATGAAGATTTCATAACATTGATTCGAGTCGCACAGGAAGATCCTGAGGTTAAAAGCCAGCTTTCGAGTATTCGTGCTTTAGACGGGTTCAATAGGAAGTCAGCATTAAATACCTTTCTGGAGGAGCTACGTTTTAGACAGGCACCGAAGGAATTTATATCAGCAATGACGATCTTACTCGATGAAAAGGTGGCAGAACAGGTCTTGAAAATGCTCACAGCTGAGAACTCCAGCAGAGCTGGATAACTAGTCACTGCAGATTGACGCGGCAAACAGCTCCTTTCGCTTGGTAGTTCGGTCTAGAGCCTTTGCCACGAACCTGCCGAAAGCTGAACTCGGGAAATAGGGGACGTTTTCAACTTATTAACTTCCGATCTAAGAGACCAAGTTAAAAAGTTAGGAACGTTATATATAAAAAGAGCAAAGGTATATACTCCCCCGTATAGCATAGAAAAAATTTATTATCGCGTAGATAAAAAAATAACCTCCTGATAGTTTGAGGCTGCCAAAATCAACCCATAACCAAACTAACAGGAGGTTACCATGAACATTGAAGACACTACCAGGCGAGAGCAATTTAGTCAAATCAAAACTGAGATCTGTGGATCGGACAAGTATCTGGTGATCGGCATTGATGTGGCCAAGGATATACATCATGCTTTTATGGGCACCGCCACGGGTCAATCACTTTTACGGAAACTGGTCTTTGAAAATAACCTTGACGGTTTTGGCAAATTGTTGGAGCACAGCCAAGCGGTCAAGGCCCGTAACGCGCTGAGCAAAGTGGTCTTCGGTCTGGAACCGACCGGAAACTACCACAAACCGCTGGCAGCGTATCTGATCCGTTGCGGCTGCCAGGTGGTGCTGGTGACCGGTAAAGCGGTGAAAAACAACCGCGAACAACTGGATGGTCGCTGGGACAAAAATGATGACAAAGATGCGGCCAACATCGCCGATCTGGTCTCGCGCGGCCGCTGTCTATACTATGACCTGCCGTCATCGGATCTTGGCCAACTGCGGCAGGTGCTGTCGCTGCGAAGGCGCCTGAAAAAAGAAGAGCACCGGCTGCGCATGAACATCCGCAACAATCTGCTGGCCCAGTACTTTCCCGAGCTGGATGCATATTACAGCGCCTGCGAAGCCGAAACGCTGGCCATCGTAAGCCGGTGTCTGGATCCCAATCAGATTGCCGGCATGCACTTTGATGAGTTCTTCACCCGGGTGACCACCAAAAGGCGTGGGATTGCCCAGAAGCTGCGGTTGCAAAAAATCCATCGGGCAGCCATCCAATCCGTGGGCTGCCCGATGGGGCCGGTGGTCCAGATCGAGGCGCAGCTTCTGGTCAACAAACTCGGCCAAGTCCGCAGTCAGCTCAAACAGGTTCAACAGTGGATGGAAGATATCGCCTGTGGGTTTGCCGAGTACAGTTACCTGTTAACCATCCCCGGCTTTGGGCCCTATGTTGCCTCCACAGTTCTGGCGGCCATCGGCAATCCCTGGCGTTTTGACACTGCCGGCCAGCTGCTCAAATTGGCCGGCTATGATTTGAGTGCCAGCCGCAGTGGTAAAAACAGCAACACAGCTATTGCAGTGATCTCCAAAAGGGGCAACAGCCAGCTGCGCTATGCCCTGTATCAGGCTGCCCGGGTGGCTTCCAGCCGCAGTCGAGACTTTATCAACTATTTTACCGGCTTGCTTCGTGGCCGTGAGCGTGAGCGCGGTATCAAAACCAAGATGCGGGTTAAGTTAGCCGCCAAAATGCTCAGAGTTGCCTGGGCGCTAATGAAGAAAAAGCAAGTGTTTAATCCGGACTATCTGTTTATAAAATAAACAATTTTATCAACTTCGGCGAGAGAGCCCGATCACGGACGTTGAGGCATTAGACCTCGGGAGGGACAATAAAAGGGCCTCTCACGGAACATAAAAGTCTGGATAAGGGATGATGGACGGCTGAAAGTAAAAGCACGTCGGATAAACGTAACGATCAGACGTAAGGTTCGCATCGACTGAGAGAATCGCCGAAAAATTACTGTAAACAGTAATGGAGAAATGCGCCCACAAAAAATGGACAGTGTAACTACTCGTAATTATTAAAATAAATAATTTCTACTTCCCACTTGACAGCAGGACTATAGGATGTCCCCTATTGCACAATTTGTCACCCGCCGCTGAAAACTTCATTAAGATCACCGTTTCCGACACCGGCATCGGAATCAATCCTGAAGATCTGGTTCGGATATTCAAGCCCTTTGAGCAGGTAGAAAATGCTGCCAGTCGCAAGTACGAAGGCACCGGTCTGGGTTTGTCGCTGACAAAGAATCTGGTAGAGCTGCACGGCGGCCTTATCTGGACCGAAAGCGAGGGGGAAAATAAAGGAAGCAAATTCAGCTTTGCCATTCCGGTTTAATTCATTGTAAATCTGGCAAGGCCAAAAACAGGGGCTTGGACATGTCGGCGTCAGCCTCCTTTGATTCTGCCGATTCTGGGCATGAACATACCTGTGCGATCCCTGTAGCTGGCATATTCGCCAAATGCCAGTTCCAATTTACGCTCTTCAATACGCGCCCTGAATACCTGCCCTGCCAGAAATAGCAGGTAGAGCAGAACCGTTGCAAAGTTCAGGCGCAATAGCATGCTTCCGAAAAAAATAATAATATGACCAATGTATAGTGGGTGGCGCACAAAACGAAAAACCCCATGAGTAATCAGGATGCGGGCTTCGCTCATGATGGTAAACGATCGGCGCAGGGTGATCAGACCGATGAGATTGATCATGCCTCCGATAACGATCAAGCCCATTATGATCAGGTAGAACGTCAAGTGTTGGGTTGATGTAAAAGGGAGCCAGTGAGGCAGGCTGTATGGCATTAAAGAGATTAGGACAGGGAGTCCCGCCACCAGTATCGGAAACCCCACTTCAAAAAAGCCCCTGGCAATGCTGACAACTCTTGCCCGGCTGGCGTAAGAAGCGATGTACCCAAAATAAATGGCGGTTTCGATGATCCAGACCGTCAGTTTTATGCCCCAGAGAAGCCGTATATCACCCATACTGTATAAAAGTGTGCCTGAAGTGGTCGTAATGGCGCCGTAGAAGCGGTACGCATCCTGGAAGAGCTGGGGAAAACGGTCGAAATGATATATGCGCAACCCAAGAAAGACAGCGATGATGGTTAGCGCTGTAATTCTGCTGATCAGCTCCCGCAGGGGCCAGCGGGCCGGATTAAAAATCACCCATTGGTCTACCTTGGTGGACCATTTCGTGGCGTGCTTCCGGTGGAGCGCATGGTTTGTCTTCTTTTGCATGATTTTATTCTGAATAGATCCAACAATCAATCCTGCGTCGGGAAACAACTCTATCACATACAGCAGGCTTGATCTATTTAAAGAATTAGGAAAGTACTTGAGCACCTGACGAAAAACGTCAGGTTTTCGCAAAACTTCTAACGAGAAGAAACGTTAAGATACCCTTTCAGGTCCACAAAAAAATCCATCCTTTCAAAACTGCAGACACCCATAACTTATCATAACCTGAACTGTAGTTGCGTATGCTGCTATATACCACAGGTTTCTGCTCCATATTTAAACCTGAAGTATCTCCGACAAATTGTAGCTTTTTGCGGCCCAAAAATTGTTGTGATATCGTCAAAATAATATGATATCCACAAGTAGAGCCTAAACTTGTATATTCTCAATATATCGTTACTTGGGTGATATTTGGTTTTCGGTAAGAGATATCTGCAAAATCCTCTTTGGTCCATCACCACAAGATGTTGTGTATCCACAAGATAATAAATTGGGGTCACATCTTAACTATTAACTATTCAGTGCTTCACAATCTGATCTGATCATAGAAATAATTAAACAGACCAGAAAGTTAATAATCAAGATGTGACCCCGTCCCACTCTCAACCGGTGGATTCCCAAGATTCCTCCACCAACGGCCTGATCAACGCCTTCAAGGAAATGAGATCATAAAAAACAGGGCATCGCGTCTTGACAATGACAAGCTCCATCCTTTATTATAATTTTATTTCATTTATATGATACATGAATTTTTGAGGTTGGGCACGGTGCCTATTCCAGAAAAGGGGCGGTCATGAAAAAAATATTTCTCATTATGGCAACGATACTTTCAGCAACTCTGGTTTCGCAGCCAGTGTTTGCTGCTGAGAAAAACGAAAGGGAATACGCACCCTGGAGTAAATTAGAGGTGAGCGCGGGATGGTTCCTTAACGACTTCAGCACGGATCTCCGTGCCGACTCCAAAGCCCTTGGAATTGGTACCGTACTTGACCTGGAGGAGTTGCTTGATTTAGATGAAGAATTATCGGTATGGCGAATTGAAGGCCTGTACCGCTTCAGCCAGAACGGCCGTCACAAAATGGATTTCATGCTTTACGACCTCTCCCGGGACGCCACCCGAACCCTCACCCGGGACATTCAATTCGAAGATCGGGTGTTTTCCGCGGGTACCACGGTAGACACAATCTTTGACTTGCAAATACTAAAGGTGTCATACTCCTATTCACTTCTGTTGAATAAAATATTCGACATCAGCATATCCGGAGGTATTCATTTTCAAGATATAAAATTTCAAGTGACGGATGAAGGCACAGGCTTCGAGGAAGATTTAGACTTTCTCGCACCGCTTCCTATCATCGGCCTACGCGCCAATATTGCCTTAACAGAAAAACTTTTCCTCAAAGAGAGTTTGGACTTTTTTTATCTGGAGTATGACAATTTCAGAGGCCGGCTGGTTGATTTCAACCTGGCAGTGGAGTACAAAATCCGAGATCAAGTGGGAATTGGTCTTGGTTGGGAATCCTTTCGATTTGAAGTGGAAGCCGAAGACAAAGACGCGCCTCTGGCCCTTGTGGGAGAAATCGATTATTGGTATCAGGGGATAGTTCTATACGCCTCGGTATATTTTTAACTCTCTTTGGTGCCAGTCAAATTATTTAAGAGCCTATTTGGGTAACTTTTTGAACAACTGCCTCACCGCATAGTCGAGGCGCGCTTTCACCGTCTGCGTGTCGGGAGTTTCCTGAATTTCGGCGGCAGCCACACCTACCCAGATGACGAAGCCGGATTCGCTATCCACCAACATTACCACCATGCCGCCTTGAGGCACATTTTCAAGCATATCTATTTGGGTTTTAGGGTCTACCTTCACCCCCAGGGCTTCCATGTCGATTCCCGCCGCGAAGGCGATGACTAAATCAGGGTCGGCCGTATTTTCCGACATGCCGCGCTTGCGTAACTCGCGATCAATCAGAAACATAATTTCCGCATCCGCATCGAACTGCGGTGGCTCCCATTGGCCGTATGGGTCATTGACGATTGCAGCTGTCCCCAACCAGGCATAGGTCTTGTAGCCGCTGAAATTTACCTTGGGATCGGCTTGCGCATCGACCTGAATATCCTTTGTCGGAACTGACGCACAGCCTGCAAGAAGTATAAGAACACTGATAGATACCAGTAGATAATTTCTTTTCATGATCATTTCCTCCATCGCGGTCCTTCTCGGTGAAAAAGTGTCTTCCTTTTCGAAATCCTAATACAGCTGTATCTAAGGCAGCCTTTATCTTTACCAAATCCACGCAAAAGCTCGCACAGATTGAGAGTATGTTCATTTTAGCTGATCCAAGGTCACACTTTAAAAGTTAAATCCGTTTATTTCCCTGGCCAGATTGCAATACCGCAAGACTCTTTATAACATCAACCTCCGTTGGTCAGTGCTGGCGGTTCCTGCTCAAAGGGCGTCATATCGGACTTGGCGGGTCTGGTCGGCTTGGTGCCGGGCATCATCTCGAAGTTCGGCGTGAAGTGAACAAGGACGCTCTTGAGCTGCTCGTACGGTTGTCGATTGCCCATCAGCTTGGCCTTGGGGTGGAAGTGTTTTTCTGATGCCAATGCACTGAAAGAAAACGCAGTTAAAATTATTATCGAGATAGCGTTTATCCTAAACGAATTCATGTTACTTGCTCCATTAGAGTGAGGTCTTGAGAGTTTATTCAGGTTACTCAACTAAAATGTAAATATGGATTGTAATCTTGAGAAGTGTTTTCAGACCGATACATTAAGATGTATCATTTTGGGTAGATTGTCAAATGTTCTTGTTTAAAGTTGGTTTTGACAATTAAGAGGTCTAAATGTTGAAAATGTAGCATAGCGTAATTATCATTGAATATGTTCTTGTCACAGGGCTCGGATACATTTTTCAAGCTAAGGTGGATCTATCTACCCAAAAAATAATTGGGTGAATATAGCAACTGGAATGATCCCCGCCTTAAAAACCGAAGAACCGATTCCCCTTCAAAAAATTCCATCTTTGATTAACAAGCTTTTGGCTTTCTGACTGCCACCGAATGGCGAAAAAACAGTTTCATTTTATGTTCACTCAAGACAAAATACCTTTCCAGGCACTTTTACTGATTTGCTTGTTGACGTTCGGCGGCTGTGCGGTGTTCAATCCGCGCCCGATCTACGAGGTTCCTTTTAAGGAGCGGGCCCGGACACAGGTAAAAAACAATGTCCGAGTTACAGCGGCTGTTCTCAGCGCGGAGGAGAGCAAGGCTGTGTTCGGTGTTCCACTCTACAAAAAGGGCATTCAGCCGGTGTGGCTGGAAATTGAAAACAATGATGAACGGCGCCTCTGGTTCCCCCCTGTGAGTGTTGACCGAGACTATTTCGCCCCGCTGGAAGTCGCCTATATGCATCGGTTTAAATTCAATAAAAAAGCAAATCAACAGATGGAACAGCTATTTCACGGACATGCGATCCGGGGGCATATCGATCCGGGCAACATCCGTTCAGGCTTTGTTTTTACTAACCTTGATATAGGGACCAAAGGTTTTAATGTCGATCTTGTGGGAGAAGATCGCCAGGTCCGAACCTTCTCATTTTTGATGCCAGTGCCCGGTCTCAGAGTGGATTACCGGGAAGTGGATTGGCAAAGTCTGTACTCAACGGATGAAATGGGCATCTACGAAAGCCTGGAAAAATTAAGAGAGGCCCTGGATGAATTACCTTGCTGCACGACCAACGAGAGTGGCAACAGGACGGGAGATCCGGTCAATGTTGTCATCATCGGAAATGGCAGAGATATTCTTTACGCCCTGCGTCGCAGTAAATGGGATGAAACTGCAGCCCCATCTGCACTAGAAGCCGACTTTTCTATCACTATTCCATGGAAATTTCGCCATACGCCTGTCAAATCTCTTTATCTTTTCGGACGACACCAGGATGCTGCTTTCCGCAAATCACGGTCAACGGTAAACGAGCGCAATCAACTAAGACTTTGGTTAAGCCCGATGATGATCAATGGAAAAAATGTCTGGGTCGGCCAGATCAGTCGGATTATAAGAAGATTTTCAGTGGAAAAATTCAAGATCGAACCTGACGTAGACGAGGCAAGACTCTATATTCTTCAGGATCTTTGGTACTCGCAAACATTGGAAAAATATGCCTTTGTGAAAGGAGTTGGAGCCATACCGATATCAAAACCACGGATGAGTCTCAATGATGATCCTTATTTCACGGATGGTTATCGGATCGTTTTGTGGGTATCCAGCGCCCCCGTATCTTTTGCAGAAGTTGAATTCGTTGAATGGGAGTTTCCCAAGCCCAAAAAGTGAAAAAATTTCAGAAATTATCGGTTCATCGGTTCAATGGATGAGGACACCAGCATATGCGCAATCACTTGCAAATAAAATATTTTA
>CAMYNZ010000161.1 GCA_947259865.1 uncultured Desulfobacterales bacterium
CGACAAACTCGCCCTTGTCGAGGTGTAAAACGCGCTTGGCATACTTGGCCGCTTCCGGGTCGTGGGTAACCATGATCAGCGTTTTACCGAAGTCGCGGTTTAGCAACTGCAGGATTTCGAGAATTTCAATCGTTCGAGTGGCTACCACACCATAGGGTGTCGCCAACATTTCTGGTGACTGCAGACTTCAGACTTTTTAGGCGAGCTGTTTAAGGTGAAACATCAAATTCTAATGCGCAGACTCCGGTATCCACTTGTGGCACAGATGATCAGGAATGTTAGCCCTTAAGTTTAGATGCAATCGCAGCCACATGTTTACCCTGAAAGCGTGCTGCTGCCAGTTCATTTTCACTTGGCATTCTTTCCCCCTGGCCGCCGGCAATTGTTGATGCGCCATAGGGAGAGCCGCCGCTGATTTCATCAATACGCATCTGACCTTCAAAAGCATAGGGCAGGCCAACGACAATAAAGCCATGATGCAGCAGTGTAATGTGAAAACTGAGTATCGTGGATTCCTGGCCGCCATGCTGGGTTGCAGAACAGGTAAAAACACTTCCCACCTTACCGACTAATGCACCTTGGGCCCAGAGCTGACCGGTGGCATCCAGGAATTGGCGCATCTGTCCGCACATGTTTCCAAAACGCGTCGGTGTTCCGAAAATAACAGCATCGGCTGCGGCGAGATCGTCAACCGTGGCCACCGGCACTTGGGAAAATGCTTTTTGAGCCTCCAGCGCTCCCATCTGGCCTAAAATTTCTTCCGAAAGGGTTTCGGGGACTCGGCGCAGTTCCACTTCAGCCCCGCTGACCTCCTTAACACCCTCAGCCACCGCCTCTGCCATTTGGTGGACATGACCGTACATAGAATAATATACTACTAACACTTTCATGGGTTTTTCCTCCTCTATATCTATTTTCAAAACCCCGTCTCATATCCGGATGCCGCACAATCCCGCCTGAGTGTGCCGGAGCCTTTGAACATGATATACGGTTTTGAATACATTTTTAATCAGGACTGCGAGGTAATACGTGGCGTCACGATTACATGATTACATACCGTTCGATTAAATTTGGATGAAAATAAGACTCCGTTAAGGAATTGGCAACAATTGGGGTCAAATCGGTGTTTCTTTTATTCGAGGGAGATTTTAGGTTTGAAACCACTTCTAATAATTTTGATAAGATAGCATACGCCAAGATTTATTCATACAGTATAAAATAGAAGCCACGACCCAATCTGACAAGATCACAATTTGTTGTATGATATTGATGATATCACAAGATTTCGCAGGAGGTTAATTTTGCATCTATGTTGGTACATGCAATTTTGCAAGGGCAGATTTTTTACAGATACATAATAGCTATCTGTAACAGAAGTGTTCACCGGCGAGAGCCCCAAAGGAGTCCGAGTCCAGTGCAACACATGGTTCAAGTGGCTTCCATAACTCATAAAATAATGTGGGGCGGCTGACTTCTTACTATCCAATAGAAGTCAAGTTCAGAAGGCAAATGGTTCTACTCAAAATGTGATGGATCGCTTTTATGCCATGCCTTCGCAATAGGATCTTGTTGGCCGGTCGCCATTTTTGCTATGCGCTTTGCGCCAATGCTCACCATCTCGGTGGGATCATTGCCCTCAATCATGAAGGCAAGAAATTCTGCGAATGTTATACTCGGTAATCGTAGAGAACATTCTACTTTCCAGTTAGGCAAGAATGTCGGAGAGCAAAGGGATCGCAATTCAATCTTTAATTTAGAGGGGGTATCAAATGGAGGTGAATAAAGAGAAAATTAAAATAGGTGTGTGGGCTGCTATTGGTGGTGCAATTTTAACAATGATTATCGGCTTCGCCTTGGGTGGATGGGTTACGGGTGGTACTGCCCAGAGTAGAGCTGAGAAAATGGCTGCAGATGCTGTTGTCGCTCGTTTGGCACCGATTTGTGTCGCAAAGTTTATCCAGGATTCAGAAAAAAACCAGAAGCTCAAAAAATTGAAAGAAACAGATTCTTGGCAGAGAGGAGGTTATGTAGAAAAACAGGGCTGGGCGACAATGCCCGGTGAGAAGAATCCCGATAGTAAGGTGGCCGAGGCGTGTGCCGAACTGCTTATGCAGATCAATCAGTAGACACCCTTTGCCCCCACTTCTGCGGACCGGTATCAACGGGTCCGCCTCAGGTGGGCTAAGGCCCAATAGCTGCGTTGCAAGCCTCTTCAAAAAACTCACATACTACCACCGTGTATGCTCCGCTTTTTCGCCCTCCCGCGCCTTATTCTGAACCTCAATCCGCTATTTTTGAGATAGCTTCTAATCTTTATTAAGCCTATAAGTATAAGTCGTGGTAGTACTATTGTTGGGGCCGCCGATATAGGTGAGTTCGATGTCACAATTTTTTGATAGCTTGCGGGACCTGAGCGCCGAGCAGACTGCCGGGATGCGTCTTGAGAATCCGAGCTCCTTGTGAATATCGCCGGCCCGTATGGACAGGGTTTTTTGACCCTCTTTTTTGGCAGGATCGATGTATTTTCTTTTCACGTGGTCCCGAACTCGGTCTGAAGGACGTAATATCTGGTCTTCGGGAATTTTCAGATACTTTTGGTTCAGTTTGTAGTAACCTTTACCCAGATAGTTAAAATAATCCTTTCGATTGGGGTAATGCCGATGGGAAGGATGATTGGGCGCGGCTGAGATTACCTGCGCTGCGAATGAGTTTCTTTTTAACCCGGGATGGTTCAAGAGGGAAAGATGAAAAAGCTTCGCACCGGTAAACTTGTTTTCGCCGGAATCTACAACATAGTTTTTGGCCGTCTGCAAGATAATATCATGGATCGTCTTTTTCTCGGTCTTAGACGAAGCTATCCGATCCCGAGAATTTAAGCGGTATGGCAGCGAAACGACAGCCGGTATTAGATCGACATTTTTAATATTGATGCTGGCTTTATCTTCCGTGAGAGTGAGCGCCAGGCTAATGGTAATTGAAAATTTTAGCTCTTTCATGGATGTCTCCCTTTTTTGCTTAAGTAACATAATAAGTAATACAGGTAATATTACTTGTCAACATTGCTGAGAAACTACAATATTTTTCAGAATCGGTGATGCCCGTAATTTCACTTGACTTGAAAAAGAAATCTCAATACTAGCCGTGAAAATTATGCTGAAAGGTTATAGGGAATGCAACGTTTTGGAATTCTGACCAAAACTCAGGTTGAGAAGGTTCATGAAACGTCTTTGCGTATTTTGGAACAAATCGGGTTGGACTTTGGCTATCCGCCGGCCGTGGAAGTGCTGAAAAAAAAAGGCGCTAAAGTCGACGGTCAACGTGTCTTCTTCACTCCCGGATTCGTAGAGGAGCAGATTAAAAAAGCACCCGTCGAGTTCACCCTTTATGCACGCAATCCGGAGCACAATGTTGTAATTGGCGGCCGCAACACGGTCTTTGCACCCGGTTATGGCGCTCCATTTGTCACTGATCTGGAAAACGGCCGACGCCAAGCAACATTGAAAGACTTTGAAAACTTTGTCAAATTAACCGGTGCCAGCGACAACCAGGATCTTTTAAGCGGCACGGTCGTCGAACCCACCGATGTTTCCCCCAAGATTCGCCACGCCAAAATGCTGTATGCCGCCGTAAAATATTCCGATAAATGTTTCATGGGCAGCACGATGGGGGCCCGGGCTGCCAGAGAATGCTTTCAAATGGCTGCCATACTCTTCGGCAGTCGGGCTGAATTAGCGTCAAGCCCTGTAATCTTCGGTATAGTTGGGGCGCTGACACCTCTGAAATACGACGCCAGGATGCTGGGAGCCCTTATGGAATATGCTGCTGCCGGTCAACCACAGGTGGTATCATCATTGGCCATCGCCGGAGCCACGGGACCGGCTACGCTGGCCGGTAATCTGGCCCTTCAAAACGCCGAGGTTTTGGCCGGAATTGTACTGGCCCAACTGGTACGCGAAGGCACGCCGGTAATATTTGGGGGTGCATCTACCAACGCCGAGTTGCGCAACGGCACATTGAGTATCGGTTCGCCCGAAATGGCTATAAATACCGCGGCAACAGCTCAGATGGCCCATTATTATAAATTGCCCGTACGAAGCGGTGGCGCGGTTTGCGATGCCAAATCGCCAGATGCCCAGGCTTCCTATGAGTCCATGATGAGCCTTTTAATGGCTCAACTCAGCGGTATCAATTTTGTCCTGCACAGCGCCGGGATTCTGGAATCCTATAATTGCATGTCCTATGAAAAATTTATCATCGATGATGAAATGTGCGGAATGGTGAAAAGAATCAAAAGAGGCTATGAAGTCAATCCGGATACCCTGGCGTTTGGTATTATCAAGGATGCGGGACCCGGTGGTCATTTTCTCGACAAGGATCATACCCTTGAGCATTTTAGAACCGAATTCCATCAGCCGCAGCTATCCAACCGGGATGATTTTGTCTCCTGGCAGGAAAGCGGATCTCCCCAGAGCATGGAAACGGCCAATAGAAAGTACAAGGAAATTTTGGAAACCTATGAAACACCGGAGCTGCCAGCGGATGTGGATAAAGATTTGCTGAAATTCATAGAAAAGCTAAAATAAATATCGACATCATATCAGGAAATCCCAAGAATTTGATCAATTTCCTTGAGCACGCCCTCCGGTTTGGGCGCCACCCGATGCTCGGAAAGGATCTTTTTGGCCTCGGCATTGCAGCGGTCATAAAGGTTCGCAGATCCCGCTTCTTTCCATGATTCGTGTTGGGCACGATCAAGCAGCCTGGGGAGAAACTGAGCCGTCTTAAAATGCTTAAAGGCGTGATCATCTGCCAGAAATATGGCGGCAGTCTCCCCCGCCGTGGCCACCCTGTCTACTGCCTCCAGTGCTAGCGTCTCCTCATTAACCGGAATACCGCCGGTGAAGAAACGGCTCATGGCCACGAGTTCATTGGCCATGACAAGCATTTCCAGTGATGAGGTCGTGCCGAATTCCAAATACCCCATATCATGAATAACATTGCAACGGGATTGCATGGCAGTGATGATGGAAAACATCGCCTCTGCTCCGGCCTGGGCGTCCATGACTTTGGAATCCGATGCCCCCGCATAGGCCCAGATGGGCAGACCGTAGATTTCGTCACGCATATCCGCCAGGGCAGCCTGGGTGAGACTCCACTCGGGGCATCCATAGGAAATGACAGCGGTGCGCATATCCAGGACGCTGACATTCGGGGCGAAAAGAAACGGCGAACCCTCTGCGGCCAATTGATGGACGACGAGCCCCACCAGGTTCTCCGCGATACCCAGCGCCAATGCACCGGCAAGGGTTACCGGAGCTCCGCCGCCGGCGTTGCAACCGGATGGGAGACAAATGGGGATTTTCTTTTCTGCACAGTAAATAAGTTTTTCCATAACATTTTGGGGGAAGCGCAGCGGGCTGATGGCTTCTGAATAATTGAGCAAGAAAGGCCTGTTTTTCAGTTCTTGTTCTCCACCGGCAACCAGACACGCAATGTCATAAATCTTCGCGATATCTGTCCCACTGTCTGCAATGAATATGATGGGCTTATGAGTGGTTTTTATCATTTCGACGAAAGCATAGACATAAATGTCATCGACGGGCACCTCTGCCGGGTTACCCATTGACATCGCAAAGTCAATATTCTCCAGTCCATCAACCAGCTTGGCAAAATTTCCGGTATCTTTAAGGCGTGTTCGACGGCGTTGGCCGGTGTTTAAGTCAATGGTAAACGTGGCGTCCGAACCTGTGCCATAAAACCAATTTTCATCAATCAAGTCCATGGCCTCGTTGCCTCTCTGATCGTAGAGCAGTATGCGTTTCGGTGCTGTTTTTAATGCGGTTTCGACGAGACGCGCCGGTAATCTGACCCGACCATCACGGGACAGGCTGCATCCTGCATCCAGCAGCATTTCCCGAGCGCCCGCGTGTTTCATTTCAAAACCAGTGTTTTTAAGGATTTCAAGTGCAGCTGCATGAATTGACCACATTTGTTCCTGGTTCATCACTTTGAGTCTGGGCTTGAATGTTTCGATTTTTTCAAGATTCATGAGAGCCATCCTCCGTTAGTCTGAGTATTCGGTGTCTTGATATGGCGCGATATGAAACGCTGCGACGAATTAATGCTTTGTAGTCTTGCCTTCAGATTTCAGTTTCGGTGGTGATATCGCTTCCGGGTTGGGCAATATGGGTCGGCGGAGAAGGGATACCCACCTGGGGTTCTGCCGGGCCCAGCAAGTCAACCAGCATCTCAAGCGCCCACAAAATCAACGTCACCTTTTCTTCATCCAGTTCCTTTAATCTTTCAATAAAACGCGTTTGGAGCGGTTCCGGCGCTTCTTGAATAAATTGGCTGCCGACGTCAGTAATTTCAACATGCACCTGGCGACGGTCCTTGCTGATTCGGTTGCGTCTAACGAGTTCTCTTTTTTCTAACCGATCCACGATTCCAGTCACGGTGCTGTTGTTTAAAAAAACTATTTTGGTAAGGGCGCCGATGGAAATGGGACCATGTTCGTATACTTCCTGCAGGCAAAGAAGCTGGGGGACAGTCACTTTGTAATTTTCCTGTAAATGCTTGGAATATTTGGACATTTCCTGAAAAATCTGGCGAAGTCTCATCATAATTTGCGTGTTGAATTGTTCCAGCATGTTGTAATTCTCCACAGATAAAGGCAAATTTAATAAAAAATCTGCCAAAACTCTGAAAAAAGAGGTTTTTATTGAACACTGAAGTTAATAAATTCATAACTACCAGATTTATTTTGAAAAATCAATATGACAAATCAATCGACCTGAATGTTCAGATAGGGGGTTGACAGGCAGTATAATTTTTGTTAAAAATTTTTCTATACAAAATATTTTAACTGAAAATATATCGCTGGCAATATGAAACTCCTGAAGTTTCCAGCAAATAAGCTTTTCCCCACAGATACAACCCTAAAAAAGGAAGGAGAAAGATCAAATGCCCCATAAAACATTCATGATCCATATTCCTGAAGTTGATTCGGTGCGCCAGGGCCAGGAACCGTTTTTTGTTAAATACAACGGCAAGACCAGAAGGTTACGAACGCATGATTATAATGAAATTTACAAAATTCCAGGCCTTTATGAGTATCTTATTCATGAAAAGTACAAATGCGATTCACCGAATGTTGTTTGTGGCTTGTTAGCAGAACAGGTGGAGAAATCTGCAGTGGATATATCGGATCTTAAGGTACTTGACGTGGGGGCGGGTAACGGAATGGTTGGGGAAAAGCTTGTTGACAAGGGAGTCGATTCGGTGGTCGGCATCGATATCTACGAGGAAGCAGCTGATGCCGCAGACAGAGATCGTCCCAAGGTTTATGAGGATTATTATGTAGAAGATTTGACCCAGCTTACCGATTCCGTTCAAAAAGAAATTGAAGCCAGACATCTGAATTGTTTGACTATTGTTTCGTCCCTGGGATTTGACGATATACCCCCTTTGGCTTTTGTCCAAGCCTATAATCTGATTTCAGAGATTGGGTGGGTGGCGTTTAATATCAAAGATGAATTCGTTAAAACGGCTGAGTCGACAGGCTTTGCGCAATTAATCAATCATATGACTGACGCCGATATCCTGAAGCTGAAAACCAAGCAGCACTACCGCCATCGTTTTCACCAGGATGGAACTCCCCTCTATTATTTTGCCTTTGTCGGAGAAAAGCAGCAAAATATTTCTGAGGATCTGATGCACGAGTTAACATAAATAACTGCCTGTGTCTGCTATGCATATTGGCCTAAAAAATATTTAGAAGTTTTGAAATAAATATTCCTGACGGTGCAATTAATTTAAGCAGATCAATAACGATAGCGAGAAGATTATTATGACAAAGCAAGAGCTTATTGAGAAAATAGCTTTCAACGTCATCCAGGGCAGGCCTAACAATAAATACCCCGGCGTTAACCGCAAACTTAAGGGTCAGCCAGGTGTCATTGAGCTGATGCACATGGCGCTGGATCAAAGCATTGATCCAAAAGAAATTATGGTGGAAACTTTAGCCAAACCCATGCAGGAAGCTCTCAAAAAATTTGAAACCGATGAATGGTGTCAAATCTTGAATAGTGAATAAGACACCCTATTACTAAAACATTCTTAATACCCTAAATGAGCGTAAACAAAATGGCGTATTTATATTAAAAACCTAATTTATTGCATTCGTTAAGCGATATGTAGGCTGATTACAACGCTTGCATCAGTGAAATATAAATTGTCAAAAAACCACTCCATTTTGTTTACCCTGCGGGAAAGCCCGCCTGAGGCGGACAAGCCACGCCAGAG
>CAMYNZ010000162.1:0-8288 GCA_947259865.1 uncultured Desulfobacterales bacterium
AACAGGAGGTAACCCAAACCTATCTTCGGTGCACGATGTTGATTTTACCCCTAACCTATTGTTATAATGTCTAAGCGCTGTTCTTTGTCTACGACCACTTATGCATGAGTTTGCACGATGCAGTCGCTGATGATTCATGCAGCGACCTCGTCAAAAAAACTCCCCGACCCCTCAATTAACTACAACTAATACGGACATGATCCTAATTTAATTTAAACAGTTTCTCGATAAGCTGGGATTTCATAATATCTCCCTCGATCTTGAGCTTACCGGATGTGTAAGCCTGCATGGCCGGTAGTTTACCGTTCATTAAATCAAGAAAGTCGTCTACACCCATTTTCAGCGAGCAGGTTGGTTTTTGGTGCGTCCCGGATTCGACCCGGCAGCTGGCGTTCTTAACCGCACAAAACCAGTTGCCGCCGCCCTCTCCTGTGATCAGGTACTGGAAGACAACATCAACCCCGGCGGCGGCATCCGCCACAAAGGCGTCGGGCATGGCCTCAAATACGGCTGGGACGGTTGCGAACCCCCGGCCGGATTCCGCCGCTGCCGGGGCAGGTTTGGCAAAAGCGGCCAGAAGATCTCCGATCTGCTCATTAAGATCTTGATATTCTTTACCAGCCTTAAGGCTGGTGACGTGTTCCCATTGTGACACAAGCTGCTCGGCTGTGGGAATTTTTTTACCATCACCGGCCACGGCTCCGGGACCGGTCACTACCGCCGCCCGGTTGAAACATCCCATGCCGGCATTGTATATGTTACCGCTTACGGGGCACTTTTCAGATACCAGAAAAAGAGCCATGGGTGCGATATGTTCCGGTTTGAGTTTGGTGAGAAAATCCGGCGGTAAAATATCTTCGGTCAAACGCGAGGTTGCCACCGGTGCGATAGTATTGACCTTGATATCGTATTTATCACCTTCCAACTTCAGCGTATTCATCAATCCCACCAGCCCCATTTTGGCAGCACTGTAATTTGTTTGACCGAAATTACCGTAAAGGCCGGCTGCCGAAGTGGTCATCAAAATTCGGCCGTAGCCTTTATCTTTCATCACTGAAAAAGCCGGACGCGATACGTTGTAAGCGCCGTTCAAATGGACATCCAGAACCGCCTGCCAGTTTTCGGGTTCCATCTTCAAAAAGCTTTTGTCCCGCAGGATCCCGGCATTGTTAATCAGAATATCCACTGTGCCGAATGCATCAAGGGCGGTCTTTACGATTTTTTTTCCGCCCGCCACGCTGGTGACACTGTCGTAGCTGGCCACTGCCTGGCCGCCAGCGGAAGTGATTTCTTCGACAACCTTGTCGGCAGGGTTTTTTGACCCTTTGCCTGATCCGTCCCGGGCACCGCCCAAATCATTGACAACGACCCTGGCACCGCGCTTGGCCAGCTCCAGGGCGTAAATCCGACCGAGACCACCGCCGGCCCCTGTGACAATCGCCACCCGGTCGTCGAATAGAATATCTTCTTTAGGGATTTCGCCGTATTCAAAAATCCCCCGATCGATAACGATCTCATCGGTTTCGGCGTTTATGACTTTCCAAAGCGCCTGATTTTCCTCTGTTTGCCAGATTAATGTCTTAATTGGTATTCCCGGATACAACGGTTTGGTAAAACGACAGGTCAGACGCCTTGCCTTTTCAGGTTCACCCGGGATAAGGCTCTGGATCAAGGCCCGGCAGGCAAACCCGTGGGTGCAAAGGCCGTGCATGATGGGCTTATCGAATCCGGCCATCTTGGCGAACTCGGCGTCGATATGCAGTTGGAAAGTATCTCCGGACAGCCGGAACATCAGCGGCTGATCCTGAAGCGGGGTGGATTCGACGACAAAATCAGGCTGTCTGTCCGGAAAAACCACTTCCTTTTTGGGTGCATCCTGGCCATCGAACCCGCCATCCAGACGCGAGAAGACGGTCCCGATGCTGGTAAACAGCTTCTGACCATTTGAATGAATAGTCTCACTTTTGGCTATGATCAAAGCGCCTTTGTCTTTGCCTTTGTCATAGATATTAGTTATCCTGCCCTCCGTGCTCAAGGCGCCTTCCGGCGGAATCGGATTGTGAAAGATCAGTTCCTGCTCGCCGTGCAGGATTCCGGCCAGATTCACATTGCTGGCAGCCACCAGCTGGGGCATGAAATCGTACATCGTGATGATGCCGAAACTGGGAACGACCTTCAGGTTTTTTTCATAACAGTACTCCAGATCATTAAAGCCAGCGCCAACGCCCAGGGCATACATCACCGCGTCTTTCCAGGTATACGCTTTGGTATTTGGACCGATCTTTTTGCCGACCGCATCAAGGTTTAAGGTCATATGATATCCTCCCTTACCCTGTGTTGTTAGAAATGGCTTCTTGCCCTGCCAACCGGATGCGGATCAAGGGAACCTCGGTTCTCAATCATTGCGTTTGGAATCGGGTGGGAACCCACGATTTAAAACAACCACCCGGTTTGTATGGCAAGAAATTACTTGTAACAGAATGATTCTGAAATATCATTGCAATTAAACAAGCGGTGGCTCCCCCCCGGCCTGCCCCCCCCTTGAGGGGGGGGCTTGCTGGTGCAACGATACTAAGAAAACTTACTTTTAGGCAGATTCTATCTTTTTCAACTCGTCATCGCGAAGCACTCTGCGTAACACTTTACCGATGACCGATGTGGGCAGTTCGTCTTTGAACTCCACCGTTCGCGGTCGCTTATATCCGGTCAATCGCTCCCTGCAAAACTCAATAATTTCCTCTTCACTGGCGGTTTCGCCGGAAACAAGCTGTATAAATGCCTTTACCGACTCACCACTTTTGGGATCAGGCACACCGATAACAGCAGCATTGGCAACCTTGGGATGGGTGTAAAGGACTTCTTCCACTTCCCGGGGATAGCAGTTGAAACCTCCCACCAGAATCAGGTCCTTTTTTCGATCGGTAATTATAAAATACCCTTCTTCATCCATATGACCGATATCACCGGTCAAGAAATAGCGTTTGCCATCAATTTCCCGGAATACAGCCTTATTTTCCTCGGGTTTGTTCCAATACCCGGTCATAACCTGGGGGCCGCTGATGGCAATTTCACCGTCTTCTCCCCGGGGCAATTCCGTAAGACCGGTTTCGATATCCAGTATTTTTACATCGGTATTGGAGATGGGAAAGCCTACCGAGCCAAACTTACGATCCTCTGCACTACAGGGGTTCAAACAGGCTACAGGACTGGTTTCACTCAAGCCGTAACCCTCGAAGATAATACTTCCGGTTCGGCTTTCAAACTCCTTGGCGACCTCCACCGGCAGCGGGGCGCCGCCTGAGCCGCAAGCCGCCATTGATGAGAGGTCGAAATTGTCAAGCAACGGATGGTTGGAAAATGCCACATAGATGGTCGGAACGGCTATCATAGCCGTTGTTTTGTATTTTTGTACGGCTTTGAGAACTTCGGTAAACGGGGGATCACCGGCCCGGGGATCCGGTATGCAAACCAGACGGCTGGCAGTAAAACAGGACATCAGCATCACCACGGTCATACCGAAACTGTGGTACCAGGGCAGGACACCCAGATAGCAATGGAACCCACCGCGCCGCAGGGGTTCGGGGGAGCTGTCAGGTTCATGCGCAATTCTGACCCATTCATAAGTCGCCATTACATCAAACATAAAATTGGCATGGGTCAGGCCCGCTCCCTTCGGCAGGCCGGTGGTGCCGCCGGTATAGATAATTAATGCTAAATCCTCGGTTGGATTAATCTCGACGGCGGGCGGTTGAGGCTTGGCCCCTGCGACAGCATCGTCAAAGAGCAGGTGTCCGGGTTCATGGTGATCGGCCTTGGGAATTTTACCCAGAAGACCGCCGAGCAATGCTTTGATCGTCGGCAGATAGGATTTTACGCCGCAGATAACCACGGTTTCGACTTCGGTCCCTTCAATAGCCTTAACAGTGGTCGGATAAAATTGTGGATGGTCCATGCAAAAAACCGCTTTTGCACCGGCATCTTTTAGCTGGTAGTTCAGTTCCGAGGCTGTGTAAACCGGGTTACAGGTCACACAAACAGCCCCGGCTTTGAGAATACCGAAATAGATGGCAGGATAATGGGGCAGATTCGGTAAAAATATGGCCACCCGATCGCCCTTTTTAATGCCACGGGCAGCCAGAAAGTTTGCCACCCGGTCGGCCGTGTCTTTTACCTGGGCGAAGGTGCGGTTGCCATCGTTAAAAATAGTATAAACGTTGTCAGCAAAATCACGGGCCGCATCATCGAGAATTGAACAAAGGGGTTTTTCATATCCACTGATTTCATACGGGACGCCTTGGGGCCATTTGGGGCCGTGCCAGGGTTTGGATGCCATATCTGCCTCCTTTCACCGGGTAGAAGTGGTTTTAAAACCCCATCTAAGGCCCAATAGCTGCGTTAAAAACCTCTTCAAAATGTACTGCTCATCCGCCAGAGTGCTTTGGCGGACTGCGCTTTTTCATCGGTTTCTGCCTTGCTCTTGAACCTAATCTGAGGCTTGCCTGCCTCAGGCGTGGTTTTAAAACCACTTCTAGCTATAGTTGTGAATATATCTCGTACCCAATTGGAAATTATTGCGTCTCAGGTTACCGGGTGTTATTCTGGCCGACCGTATACGAAATGAGTTCTCCGGTGAAACTGCCGATGACTATTTTACTTTTTAATTTGACCGGAATGCGGCACTCGTCGTTGGTGACCCAGAGTTGAATTTTTGACTTTTTGCTTTTTTCGAATACACCTTCCAGATGCTTCAGGCTGGGCTCAATTAAATAGGTATCATATTTGCCGCTGGCCAGTCGGATCTTTTCGCGCCGCTTAACTTTGGCCGTCCCCACTATACACTTTTTGCCATCGGAAACCGGGCGTTGAATATGCGTCTTTTCATTCAGCGGAATGGAACGAGAATAATAGAACACCGACAGGGGATCAAAGGATCCCGGCAGCACCGGAATTAAACGCTTCCGAATGCGGCTTTTTCCTCTGCGATACTTTTTCCCTGAGGCATTTACAGCCTCATCGGTGTATTTTTTAACACTGTGATAGCGCACTTCTGATTTCACCCAATCAAAAGTAACCACAACCTCTCTTATTTTTTTGCGGGCTTCTACTTTTTTCCGGTACATAATCGAGTGGGTCATACCGGTATCGGCGTAAGCGTCTACCCGGCTGCGGTATTTGTAAAAAGCATCTATAAATGCATTGGTACGAGCGGTCATCACAAAGTGATAGCTTTCCACACCGTCAATAATTTCGATCGGCAGTACCTCCAGCAGGGCCTCACCGGCCGGAATTAGTCCCCACTTGAGTCGGAATTTAAGCTTTTCACCCGGAAAAAAGGCCTTGCAGCTGCTGGCGGCTTGGAGGTGGGTTGCCGGACCTGCAATCGTTATGAACACCGACAATAAAAAGGCGAGATATAATTTATACCGTGATTTCAAGGGCATACAAAAAATACCTATAATAATGTATTGAATAGCGGTATCAGGAGTTGGCTATTTTAGACAGGTTTTGGGTGATTATGCAAGCCACTCTTTAACGCTCAATATCAACCCCGAGGAAATGGGCACCCGAAGCAAAATAGTCGCAGGCAAGATCGGAGATGATCGGGCCAGGGTTTGAAATGATTTATGGGGATCACAGATACTTGGCAAACTCCAGCTTTATAACCTCATAGAGCTTTTCGCCGATGGCCAGACCTAAATCAATAAATTGCGGACCGTACTGTTTGCCGGTATGACTGCGAAAGGTGGTTTTGATTTTAGCCAATCCTTCCATTCCCTGGGGATATCGATCCATGAATCTTGGCAGAGGCGGATTATGATACAAGACCATATCCCACACGGTATGGGTGAAATTATCGGGACCCCAGCGAAATTTATCCGCATCATACAGGCAGTCGGAAACCAGTTCACCACGCCGGGTGTTTATTTTGGTAGTATCCTTTACAAAAGCCTCATGGTTATGGATGGCTTTCCATATAGCCTCTATTTCCTCCGGTTTAAAATTATAATTTTTAAGTACCTGTCGGGCATAGGCAGCACCTTTAACAGAGTGTTTTTTTTGTTTGCGTTTGATGTCGTGCAGTAGACCCGCACACTGGATAACGAGAACCCTGCGTTCGATAAATTTATCGGAGTAGCTATTACGCCTGCCTTCAATCAGCATGAGAGTGCCTGCATCGATGGCCACCTTGATGGCGTGTTGCAAACCATGCCCAAAATCATCTTCGATGTTGTGCTTTACAAAAAGACGTAATTCAGCCAGGGTGGGACTTGTCTCGAATAGTTGCCGGGATAATTCATCAAAACGGGAAAAATCTTTATAAAAATCCGGTGAAGGGAAATCGGATACGATTTGACGGGCACGTTGACGAATCCTGAGGTAAATCGGTGACGTGTTATCGATATGTTTTTTTGGCATACAATACTAAGATTAAAAAAAGGAGGCCGGCAACGGTTCCGTTCCGTGGCACTTTTTTTTCAAGCAAATTAATACCTGGATTTTTCTTGCAAGATTCAGGTAATAATCTTGAGGGTTAAGTGGTTAGGGCAAATGCTTGTCCGCAGATTTTCCAGTGGCCGCTTTCTTTTATGACATTGAGAGTCTCGTCCACTTCATAGGTTTCACCGATAAAAAATAATTTCCCCACAATCGTATAAATCGGGTTAATATTGCGTTTCCTCAAGGCCGTTATTCTCACCTGGGCTTGGCTGTCACTTTTGGAGATAATATCCGTATGGACGGCGTATAATGTACTTTTCATGTAGTTTAAGCTAAATCCCAGGGTTTTGGCTTCATCGGCTATACGGTTGATGTATTCTGCGGCTGCATCGACATCCTCTTCGGTTGCGAATTCGCTACACATATATTTGGCCATCGAACGATCCAGATTAAAATAGGCTCTGGTAAATTTGATCGCCGTTTTGCTGGGGGTGCTCATCGTATCCGCACCGATTAATATTACCTGTATGATAATCCCGATTACGACCACGACGGCGATTGTAATATACATCTTTGCCTGCTCCATCAATACGTCCTCCTTTTTAACCGCTAGCTTTTCAAATTAGTACCTTACAATTAATTATATTTCAAAATTTTATCTACGTTCATTAAATTAATGATAGAAGTTGTTTTACAATTACAAATCGGCAAATATAATCTAGAAATGATTTCAAAATCTCAGGTTAGGTCCAGGAGCAATGCGTAAGACGCCGGAGGCGTCATGTGAAACATATGAAAAAGCACACTCCACTAAAGCCCTCTTGCGGATGAGCAGTACATTTTGAAGGGGTTTGCAAAGCAGCTATTGGATCTTAGCCCACCTGAGGCGGATAAAATGAGGTATTGAAGCCACTTCTCGGCTTGCTATCATGTAAAATAATATTTTACAACCGTTTTCAGCTGCCGTAACAATCACATATCTCTGGTGTCTCGCATGGTGGTCAAGACATCGATATATTCCTTCTGGCCCTGGTAAAGCCTGCACATTTCTATGAGCATACCGGACATTTGGGCCAGCGCCAGCACGAAATTAACATCTTCCAGGGTGCACTCCCATGGTTCAGCGGTATAAACACGCATTGCACCGATGACATTGCCTCCGATTACAATCGGTACAGATAATATGGACGCAATGCCCTCCTTTTTGGCGGCTTTAGGATATTGAATTCTGGGATCATCACTGACATCATAAATCGCTACCGGGCCATCCTTCAAAGATTCACCAATCGAACGCAGAGAACTGACAGGTCCTTTGTTCAGGTACTCCTCAGTCAGGCCGGATGAAGCCGCCACTGAAAGCTCATGGGATTCGGGATCTTCAAGGAAAATGGCACATCCCTTTATATCTAAAGCCTCTTTAACGCTTGCCACCGTCAATTGGACCACTTCCTCAGGGACTTTGGATCTGGACATTGCCCGAGTCACCTTCAGAAGGGTTTCGTAATTGATGAGCTGTTTCTTCATGCCCCCCCCCTTTCTGCTATAGATATTTTATCAGTGGGCTATCCCGCGGCCAACAGGACAGTCGATAAGATGTTTATAAGACTCGCTTGACACGTGCGAAGAGGCTGCGTGCAGCAGGTGGTCAGCCGAATCAGCTCCGTCCGGGCAGATATTGGTTTATCTTCACGAGTCTAAAACAGGAAGTTAAGCAGAGACTGTTTTTGGTTAGAAATAATAGGGAAAAGCGAAGGGCCTGTCAATTGAAAATGAGGCCTGGAAGGTTACTCTAACCAGCGAATCAAAAAAGCTGGCCTGGAAGGCTTGAAGTGGTTTCAAAACCGCGCCTG
>CAMYNZ010000162.1:8294-16400 GCA_947259865.1 uncultured Desulfobacterales bacterium
CTTCTTTAAACATCCTGTCATCAGCAGGATTATACTTTTTAGAAAATAATCCGGGTGTAGCACGTTTACATTGTTAAAGCGCTGAAGCGCATAGCGTTTGGCGCCTTTTATGCGTCTGCCGATCTGAGTAATAACGGATTGACTCACCAGCGGTTTTATACAGGTGGTCCTGAATTCATAGTCCGGAGCGGAATCCAGTATAATTTGTATACTTGAGAGAATTCGACGCGCATTCTGAGATCGGCTGATAACCGGTGAATAGTTTAGAGGATGGGTTTTGATATCCATGGCAATATAATCGACCAGTTTCTCATCCAAAAGTCGCCGGATGACTTGAGGCCGGCTGCCATTGGTATCCAATTTTACCGCGTAACCCATTTTCTTTAACTTGCGGCAGGATGAAGCAAGATCCTTCTGAACGGTGGGTTCGCCACCCGAGAGAACGACGCCGTCCAAAAACGTTCGACGACGTTTTAAGAAACCATTAATCTGGTTTCCAATCGTCGTTGGGGAGCCAACCCGACACCCCCGGGCCAGCTGCGGATTGTGGCAATAGGGACAGTCAAAATTGCATCCTGAAAAAAACAGGACGCAACTCAGTTTGCCGGGATAATCGATCAGTGAGGTTTTTTGCAAACCGCCGAGTAACATATTCCGTAAATTAATTTATTGCGCAGATTGGGGCATAAATAATTTTAAAGTTAATACCATCCAAATTCAGCACAGAGCTGTTAAGCTCGCGAGCTGTTGAGCTGTTAAGCCCAGAATTTGAAAAAAATTATTTTGGAAGATCGGATCCAGAACTTATCAACTGACGAGCTTATCAGTTCACGAACTCATCCACTTACGAGCCTATCAGCTTACGAGCTCAAGAACTCATGAACTTACAAGCTTAGCAGCTCATGAACTCATCAACTTGCGCGCTTATCGGCTATGAAATAATCCAGCTTGTTCGGGTTGGGGTTTTGGTCGGGCGCCATGCCCGGCGCCACGCTCACTATCCGCAAAGGCCCTTTCCTCCGGTTCCTTCCGGCGGTCGTATCCTAAATTGCGGGGTTCATCAGGGCTGTCACTTGTCGCTGTTTGCCCAACCCGAAAAAGCCTGCGCTGATTGAATTCGGCCTGTTTGCCGTCGTTCCATTGTTCAACCGGTCTCAAATATCCGACGACCCTTGAATAAACCTCGGTCTTGCGATTGCAATGGCTGCAGGTTTCCTGCTCGCCACGCAGGTAGCCATGCTGGGGACAGACACTAAAGGTGGGCGTGAGCGTAAAATAGGGAAGCCGGTAACTGCCGGCTATCTTTCGTATGACCCTTTTTATGGTTTCAATATCACTGACTTGCTCACCGAGGAATATATGCAGTACGGTCCCACCGGTATATTTACACTGCAGTTCATCCTGAAGCGCCAGGGTTTCAAAGATATCATCGGAATAGTTAACCGGCAACTGGGTGGAGTTGGTGTAAAACGGGGCAGCACCGTTTCGGTAGTCATTCTCGTTAGCGCACAAAATCTCTGGATATAATTTTTTGTCAATCAGGGCCAGACGATAGGAGGTACCTTCGGCCGGGGTGGCCTCCAGATTGAACATGTCTCCTGTGTCTTCCTGTACTTGCGAGATAATACCCCGAATATAATCCATAACCTTGAGCGAAAAGTTCTGTCCGGTTTCGCTGGCAATATTCTCACCCAGAAAATTCATACAGGCCTCGTTCATGCCAATAATCCCAATGGTCGAAAAGTGGTTTTTCCAAAATACGCCGGAGGCAGCCCGAATTTCTCTTAAATAAAATTTTGAATAGGGATAAAGATTATGATCCGTGTATTTTTCAAGGACCTTGCGCTTTATGGACAAACTTTCCACAGCCAGATGGATCCTTTCCCTTAGAATGGCAAAAAAATCGCTCTCATTCCAGTCTCAGGCGACAACACATAGATCTGGCATCTTCGGGGGTCATGTCTGAATTTACAAAATTAGAAAAATAAGGAGTGCCGTATTTGCCGGTCATTTTCCAGATCAAATCCAGGTTAGCATTATCCCAGTCAAAATCGGCCGTAATGTTGTAAGTGGGAATTGGAAACGTAAAAACTCGGCCCTTGGCATCACCTTCCATCATAACTTCAGCAAAGGCCCTGTTAATCATGTCCATTTCTCCCTGGAAATCACGGTAGGTTTCTTCATGTTCGACGCCACCGATGATGACCGGGTGGTCCTTTAAAATGGCCGGTACATAGAGATCGAGGGTGATATTGGTAAACGGTGTTTGGAAACCGACGCGGGTGGGAATATTGATGTTGAAAACAAATTCCTGCAGGGTCTGCTTGACCTCATCATAGCCCAACCGGTCGCAGCGAACAAACGGGGCCAGCAGGGTGTCAAAATTGGAAATGGCCTGGGCACCGGCTGCCTCCCCTTGAAGTGTGTAGAAAAAATTTACAATCTGACCCAGAGCCGATCTAAAATGCTTCGGGGCTGCACTCTCCACCTTGCCCTCAACCCCTTTAAATCCATTTTTTAGAAGATCTTTCAGATCCCAGCCGACACAGTAAACCGAAAGAAGGCTCAGGTCATGAATGTGTATGTCCCCTTTTTTATGGACGTCTCTGATCTCGGGCGGATAAATGCGGTTCAACCAATATTCCGCCGTAACATCAGAAGAAATGTAATTGTTGAGACCCTGGAGGGAATAGCTCATGTTGCTATTTTCTTTGACTTTCCAGTCCAGTTTCCCGATGTAATGTTCCACCAGGTTGATACTGGCCTTGGTCTCTATATTTCTGATCTGGGCATGCTGCTCACGATACAAAATGTACGCTTTGGCGGATTTATGGAATGGAGAATCAAGAAGCACCCGTTCAACGATATCTTGGATGTCCTCCACACCGGGGACCGGGCTGAGACGTATCTCATGCGCCAGGGTGAGCACCCGCAGGGTCAGCTTTCTGGCTTCGCGCTCTCCGAATTCTCCGGTGGCTTTTCCGGCCTTGTGAATGGCCGCGGTAATCTTGGATGAATCAAACTCAACAACTCTATCGCCTCGTTTTTTTATTTTTTCAAACACCGTGCAACCTCTATCGTTTCATTTTAATTTATCGGCAAAAAAAATAGCCCTCGCTTAGGGCGGCTGAAAGGTAATATGTTATCGTAGTGCTGTTTTGAAAGTTACCGTAAATAACGGTAAATAATTTACTATCACAACATATTGTTGTTTGTCAATAAAATCTTACGATATATAGTGGTTAATGATTTTGTACAAAACTCTAGCGGAGGCGGACGAACCCCACCACCAGAAGTGAAAAGGGATACCGGCTACAAACCGTCGATAGTTGGCGGGGGTTGAATTTAATGACGTTGGTTCCGGGGCGGTGTCACCCAAATATAGTCGGCATATGACAGCTCTGCCTGGCCGCCGGCCGATGCCAGATAAACAGTTTTAAAGGCTGCTTTTGTGCGGGTGTGGGCCCTGTCCGGGATACCGAATTTATGGATGATGTGACCGTTTCCGGCCAATACAATCATACCATCGCGGCCAAGATGGTCGGCAATGGTTTCGGCCATAGCCTCTTCCCAGACACACTGAACCAGATAAAAATAATCGAAGCTCGGAAAACGTTCTTTGCTCATGGCCTGGTGTTGTCTGAATTGGGGCTCGATGTACGATCTGTGAGCCTGGTTTGAGGTGTCGATGTTTCGGGGCAGATGCTTTTTCTCATCGTCGGAAAGATTTTCAACCCCCCCGACACGGATCTTGGGCGGAATATGAAACGGAATGTTCAAGCCCAGGACCTTTATTTTATTTTCCTTTATAAATGAAAAGATTTTCTGATATAATTCAAAATTAAAGCGCCAATTGGCATACCAGTGGACTTTTTCCAAAAACGTTTGCTGGTCCAGCTCACCTTCAGACCACCGGTCCAGTACCGGTTGATAGGTATGATCGACCATCTCCAGGCCGATGGCAACATGCGGCCGCGCTTTGTGTATGGCTTTAATAATTTTAACCTGGATTTCGTGGTGGCTCGGATCCGTATGCATTTCTCCAATATAAATAACCGCTACCCCGGACAAATCGTTCATAAGCTCATCAAACGAGACTGGCTGTCGGGTTGAGGCGGAAATAATTGTCCCCTCAGTAAAGGATTTTGATAGATCTTGTAGTAACAGTTTTCGGGGCGCCACGGTACATCCGCTAAGTAGCGTGCAGAATAAAATGCAGTAGAAGAATTTCCGTATCACGGTTGAATTTAAATCGATACTATCTGGTTTGCCAGCATTTGCCATCACTTTATTTAGAGTCCTACAAACCGGTGGCTTTGCACCCGGTTTCAAGTTCAGCGATTATAGCACAGACGTGTTTTTTTCTTTCTCCGCGTGTGGCGGGCTTGTCCGCCAACGAACTCTGGCGGGCTTGTCCGCCAACGAACTCTGGCGGGCTTGTCCGCCAACGCGCTTTGGCGGATAAAGACAAACGCCATCCCGTGCCGGGCACGCTATGGACATTGACTTTTTAAAGCATTTGAGGAATAAAAGTGTATCATGCGTTATGACCAGAAGCCGATTTACAGAAAATTAATTGTACCCTGGTATGACTCTGAAACTGTGTGTGTCATCGTAATTGTATTCATGCTGCTGGTATTCTTTTTTTCCCTGGCAGGCGTCTCAGTCGCATCCGAAAAAGTTGAACACCACCCCCACCTTTGGCTGCCCATTATCCTTATCCTGCTGAGCTGCGCTGTGATCATATCCACCGTCATACGCATGGTAAAGCGTTACAGGTATCGGCATTCTAAAGGTCTAAATTTCTAAACAAGCCCCACCCCGGTTGCCCGCCTTTGAGCGGAGATGATCCCTATAATTTTTATCCCCAGCATGACAGTAGCCACACCGGTCAGCATGGAAATTTAAAAAAATCTTTTGACCGGTTGAACCTATACCGCTCTGTAATCCTGTCACTCAGGATGCACGCAATTTCAGACCGCCGGCTGAAATTTTTGGGCAGCATAATCTGTTTTTAACCGATAATAGAGAATCCACACACCGATGGCCAGCAGCGAAAGATCCCTTGCGATCGTCAAGGCAGTTATTTTCTCGCCAGGATCGGAAACTGAAAAACAGCCACAGGCGACATCGACGCCGCGGTAGATGTTAAACAATAGGGCTAAAATAAATATGATCATCAAAAAATCAACAATGAAGACGCTGCCTTTGACAAAATAACCGGAGAGCAAACAAATACCGCAAACGGCTTCAACCCAGGGCAACAGTATCGCCGCCGGATTTACCATTTGCTGGGGCAGTATCTGGTAACTCTGGATAATACCGGCAAAGTTATTGGGCGCCATAATTTTAGACCAGCTGGCCCAGATAAAAACAGCACCGAGCAACATCCGGAGTATTATATAAAAGCTTCTCTCATAGGAAGCGAAAAAACCGCTTTGTCCCACCACGGACCTCCGTGTAATTCGCTAAAACTATCCCCCGGCTATCATCGGAACGGGTATAAACTCCGCCCGATCCGGAACCGGCGTTTTTTTAAAATTCGGTCTGGAAACCAGCTTGCCGTTGACCCGCACTACGGCATATTTATGACCGTCCTCAACCGCATCCAGCACCTGGGCCACGGTCATTCCCTCTTTCCAGGAAACTTTTTCTTTACCGACGGTGATCACGATTTTACGCCGTTTGCTTTTAGAACTTCCAGGACTTCGGGAAAATCGATGGCAAGCCGCCGCACCGTTTCAACGGTGGGTATACCATCAACCGTCCAACCCCTTCGCTTGTAGACAGCATCCTGAAGTTTTTCATACTGTTCTTCTCTAAATTTCCTTAAGACAGCAACTTTTTCAGCCGTCTTCTTGCCCGTAATGTCCACACCGTATGTTTCCACAAGCTGCTTGTCATAGCGCTCGGTCCTGGATTCGTATTCTTGATTGGTAACCGGACCCGCCGCCCGGTAGGGGATCCGGTCATGCTCTCTGCGGCCGAAACCCATCTTCAGGTTAAAAACCCGTTGAAAGTTATATACAGCCTCACTCATCGAGATTAAGTCATCCGGTGCGGCCGGTCGTCCGGTAACCGCCGTA
Organism: uncultured Desulfobacterales bacterium; assembly: GCA_947259865.1. Next base: position 14,381 of record CAMYNZ010000162.1, read on the forward strand.
AAATAGTCCGCATACCACTGAACGTGTTTCATCACCTTGGCGGGTTCCACCGTGTCTTTGTTATCTTCGGGTACGATATCGTTCCAGGGCAGTTTACATAGACCGCACAGACTGAACCAGGTTCGAAACATGGGAAACCAGTGCAGGGCCTCCGCTTTCTGCTCGAAGGTCGGCATGTAATTGTGCACCATGTCCAGAAAGATCAGCCAGGCCTCATCGTGCTGGGGGCCCTTGAGGGCCATACCGTAACCACCCTGCTGGGCCAGGGATTCCTTGGTCATGTATTCGGAAAACTCAAGCCCCTTGGCCTCCATTCCGATGTCTTGCATGATGTCCGGATCAGCCCCAAAATCCTGGCTGAAAATCGCCTTCATCCGCCGGATACCCTGACCGATAATCGAGCCGAATCCTTGGCCCCGGGCCATTTGGTGCACCAATTCCAGGGCACTGGCCCGATTTCCAAACGACAGATCAAAACCGCCGGTATGATCGCTGTTGATTAACCCTATATCGAAACATTCCATGGCAAAGGCCATGCCGCTACCAACAGAGATGGTATCCAGGCCGTAGGCGTCACAGTAAAAATTCATCTCCAGGATGGTATGGGGATCAAATATGCCCAGGTTTGAACCACAGCCGGCAATAGTTTCGTATTCAGGACCGTCCACAAAAACCTTTTTTCCCCTGTAAGGACCCGTGAGGGGAACAAAATCCTTGACCCCATGGGAGCAGGCGACGGTGCAGCCCTTCCAGCAACCGTCAAACCCGGGGTCAAACAGATTCCGGTACACGTCGCTGCCGACCAGAGCGGCAGCGACGTGCTGGCCGTATCGGAAATTGTGAACCGGCAGCAGGTCAAAGTCATTCATGATCGGCACCAGGTGGGTGGTGCCGACCTTGGCCATTTCATTCTGCTTGGGGTCCAGTTCAACAATTTCCCGGGAGTAAAGCCTGCCAACGGTTTTTAGCCCGTCCTTATCCGCCGGATTGTTGGTGCTGATCGAGACCGAGTCCCATCGAGCCACAACCGCCTTGAGGCCTTTATGGGCGAAAACCGTACCGATTCCCCCCCGACCGGCCTGTTTATACCGCACTCGCTTGCGCTTGCTGTCGTACCAGGTAAAATTCAGACAACCGATCAAGGTGTGCCGGGCACCGGGGCCTGTGGATATCACGGAAACACTGCCTTTTTGGCCTTGTGAAAAGTGCCCGGTGAGAAGGTCGGACATTTCATAAGCGTCATCCGGCAGTCCGGAGATTTCCAGAATCTGAACCTTCTGATCTTTGCCGTCTATAAAAATTACCGTGCCGCCGGCGGTCTTCCCAACAATCTCAAGGGCGTCAAATCCTGAAAATTTCAGATAGGGTCCGAAATAACCGCCGACATTGGAATCCATCACCGATCCGGTGGCGGGAGAGATGGTGGCCACGATGCTTTTTCCGGAACCAGGATAAACCGGGGTTCCCGCTAAAGGACCGGCTGCAATACAAACGGCGTTTACCGCATCGTTCCACTGCGTCGTACCGGTAACGGCATTCCACAGCAGCCACAGATCAAATCCTTTGCCGCCGACAAACAGGTCTTTCATCTTCTGGGTAATCGGCTGAATGGCAATGGCCGATTCGGAAATGTCAATGCTCAGGTACTGATTGGCATATCCTTTGTTGATGTCCGGTCTCTGATATTCCAGCCTTTTTATCTCTTTGACGTTTAGCTCTGACATAGTTTCGTTCCTTTATTATTAAATGCCTCGAAATTTCTCCAAATCGGTGAATAAATCGGTAATCTTTGAGGCCTGGTTTTTGCCTCGGAAATTGAATGATGGAATGATGATTTTTAAAAGAAAAACTATCATTTTTTAATTTTCTTGGCAAGAGGGTTTGCACCGCTAGATATGATCCCCTTTTGTCAAAACTCGCAAAGCGACCCTCCTGTTCAGGTTTTTTCCTTGATTAATATAATTCCATATCATAACTTGACGGTCTTATATAAAATTAACAATGCGACCCCATTGCAGGA
>CAMYNZ010000163.1 GCA_947259865.1 uncultured Desulfobacterales bacterium
TTAAAACGCAAAGGGCAGCTGCCGCTAAAAAAGGCAAACTGCGGTGCCAGTTTCTGTGATGGCGGCTGTTGTAAGGGCAGGCGATAAAATAGAAGGCGGTTGCCGCTGCTGGGCCCGGCAAACAGCAACCCGGGATCTTGTCCTCTAAAAAATTGCCCCGGCCCCTGAACGGGTTAAATAAGTGAGGGGTTAGAGAGATTTAAAAAACAGGCAGCTACATGAATCATCAGCGACTGCATCGTGCAAACTCATGCATAAGGGATCCTAACGAAAGAACAGCGATCAACGCATAACACTAAAGTTGGGGTAGGATCAACAGCGTGCATTCAAGCTAATTTTGGGTTACCGCCTGTTCATTCGTAAGGCTCCCTAATGCATTCAAACAGTGCACGATTTCGCTGCTGATAATTCATTCCGCTGGTATCAGTAAATTGGCGTAAAAATCCCCCGACAAAAAAAAGGACAGCTTTATGGAACGCACAAAAATTTTTAAGCTTTTACAGTCAGAGGCCCCCATAGAAAAAGTGCTGATAAAAGGCTGGATACGAACGCGCCGTGATGCCAAAGGTTTTTCTTTTATCGAAATCAACGACGGGTCATGCCTGAAAAACATTCAGGTCATCGCCGGCGAAACCGTCGCCAATTACGAAGAAATAAAAAAACTCTCAACCGGATCGGCCGTATCGGTAACCGGACAGTTAGTCGCATCTCAAGGCGGCGGCCAGAAGTGGGAAATCCAGGCCCACAGGATTGACCTCATCAGCCTGGCCCCCGACACCTATCCACTGCAAAAAAAACGTCACAGCGACGAATATTTAAGAACGATCGCCCATTTAAGACCGCGCACAAACAAATACGGGGCGGCTTTTCGTATACGCTCCGAAATGGCCTTTGCCATCCATAAATTTTTCAGGGATCGGGGATTTAAATATATCCATTCGCCAATTATCACCGGGTCCGATTGTGAAGGGGCCGGAGAAATGTTTACGGTGACAACCCTTGACCTGAACGAGATACCCCAAAAGGCGGGGCGGGCCGATTATTTTCAGGATTTTTTTGGCAGGGAAGCCAGTCTTACGGTATCCGGCCAGCTGTCAGCCGAGATGTTTGCGCTGGCACTGGGGGACGTTTACACATTCGGGCCGACGTTTAGGGCTGAGAACTCCAATACCCGTCGTCATGCAGCCGAGTTCTGGATGGTGGAACCCGAAATGGCTTTCTGTAACCTCGACTGCAATATGGATCTGGCCGAGGAGCTCATAAAAAATCTAACCACCTTTGTCATGGAAGAATGTAAAGATGACCTCGAACTTTTTGCAAAATTTGTGGATAAGGGTTTAATGGCGACCCTGGAAAATACGGCCTTCTCGGATTACGTCAGATTGCCCTATGCCGAGGCCATCGAAATATTAAGTAAATCCGGTCAAAAATTTGAATATGACATTGGTTTCGGCAAAGATCTACAGTCGGAGCATGAGCGATTTTTAACGGAGAAACATTTTAAAAAACCGGTGATTGTTTTTGATTATCCCAAAAGTATAAAACCGTTTTACATGCGGTTAAACTCTGACGACGCGACGGTTGCGGCCATGGATGTTCTGGTGCCCGCCATCGGTGAAATAATCGGCGGCAGCCAGCGTGAAGAACGCCTGGATGTGCTGGTTTCCAGGATGGAAGAAATGGGATTATCAAAAACAGATTACTGGTGGTATATCGAGGCCCGTAAATACGGTTCGGTTGAACACAGCGGTTTTGGACTGGGATTCGAACGATTGCTCATGCTGGTGACAGGTATCCGTAATATCAGAGATGTGATCCCTTTTCCCAGGACACCGAAAAATATAGAATTTTGACATCGATAACTTGAGTGGTGGTTGATGAAATATCTGCGACCACAAGAGGGTCGCGCCGATTGCTATAGATGCTGGATGCTTGTTGTTTATAGAATTTCGCAGCCTTTCGGATTATCGAGCATCCAGCAACCAGCATCTGATTGTTTATTAGAATTCGCTTGTACGGTCCTTTGGGCGCCCCTATTTAGCAAGGCTTCCGAGAAAAGGCTCACTCCCTCATACAGCGCATTTTGGCAAGCTCCTCGGCGTAGCCGTAAAGGTGAAGCCCTTTGCTTTCAACGATCATCTCACCGTCTTTAACGCCAATTTCTGCGGACATGTATTCTTTCAGGTTTTGAATACCGGCCAGATTGGCAGGTAGCCCTCCCCAAAGATCCCAGCTGCGAAAATAGACACAGAAATTAAGCGTGTCATCCTGAATCCGGGTATCTATGGAGCGCAGGCAGGGGGGATCTACAAGGGTGATATCCGAAGGATGTGCAACCTGTAACACCATCTGGTTATTGCGTTCACCGTATTTTTTATAGGTGGCGATGACCCATTCAATTTGATTGAGATAGAGATTTCCGTCTTCTTCGAATACGGATTTTCCGTCGATGGCGCGCTTATCGATGATTTCGGTATTCCCATTTTCCCACCAGGCGAGTTTATCACCGTCGATGGCTGCTTTCGTCAAGCGTTCACCATAGGTATAGGACTCACCGGGTTCCTTGGATCCGGTCATCAGATACTCAATGTAGGATCTTTCATAGCCGTCACCACCGTAAATGTAGGCATCCTCAACCGGGTTCGGTATGCCGCAGGAAGGCGGAATGTCCGGCAACAGGGGTTGTGTGTCAGGATGCTTTACGTGTCCGATAAAATAATCGTATTCCAGCCGCGTTTGTCCGGCATAGCTGCCGCGATCAATATTAAATCGTCGCCCGTGATCGAGGATATCGTGTACCGCCTGAAACCATAAATCCGGCAGATCCCTGGCATTAATCATATGTATCTTCATAAGTTTGCTGATTCCTTCAGATGTCAAGCGTGCTGACTTCCAGGGCATTGTTTTGAATAAACTCTCTTCTCGGCTCAACCTCTTCACCCATGAGAATGGTGAAAATTTCATCCGTATCGACGACATCCTCCACTCTAACCTGAAGCATGTTTCTCTTTTCGGGATTCATGGTGGTTTCCCACAATTGGTCCGGGTTCATTTCACCCAGGCCTTTATAGCGCTGCACCACAAGCCCTTTCTTGCCTTCGTCGATTAAATGGTCGAGCAGACGTTTTTTGTCTTTAAAAACAACGGAATCGCCCTGGTCGTCCTTGGAACCAACCACAAAAGGCGGGGTATCATATTTGAGGATCTTTTTGCCGGTTACAGAGATACTTTGAAAATCTTTGGAGTATATCAGACCGCGGCCGATGGTAATCTTTTTAATATCCTCGCCGCCGGTAATTTTAACCATTTTTTCTTTGCCAATTTCCGGGATTGGGGTGACAACCAATTCATAAACATTGCGATTATCGTTCCAATAAGGTTCGCCCACCTGATACCCTTTTTGAATCAGGGATTCTTTCAGATTGGTCATTTTATCCAAATCCTGAAGAAAGCGTTTACCTTCTACTCCTTTTTGGATGAGCAATTCCGTAAAATCAGGGTGCATACCCCTTTTTTCCAGTTTCGACAAAACGGTACAATATTCTGAAAGATCCCCGATAAAAAGATATAATTTGTGCCCGCTCAATTTTTTACCGTTCTCGGCGATTTTAATGATTTTATTCTCGCAAACCCTTTTCAGAATATAGTCATTTAATTGGGTTTCATCTTTGAGATACATCTCTTTTTTGCCCTTCCCAACCTTCAGAAGTGGCGGTTGTGCAATGTAAAGATACCCTTTATCGACCAACTCGGGCATCTGTCGGTAAAAAAAGGTGAGCAGCAGTGTTCGGATGTGGGACCCGTCAACATCGGCATCCGTCATGATGATAACTTTGTGATATTTTATATTTTCTATATTATATTCTTCCTTGCCGACCCCCGTGCCCAGGGCTGTGATAATATTTTTTATTTCCTCGCTGCGTAAAATTTTATCAAATCGGGCCTTTTCAACATTCAAGATTTTTCCCTTAAGGGGTAAAATGGCCTGGAATTTTCTGTCTCGGCCCTGTTTGGCACTGCCCCCGGCTGAATCACCTTCCACCAGAAAAAGCTCTCTTAGCGCCGGGTCCGAGAGCTGGCAATCGGCGAGTTTGCCGGGAAGTGTGGCATCCAAGAGGGCACCTTTACTTCTGGCGAGATCCCTGGCGCGTTTGGCGGCATCACGCACTCTGGCGGCATCGACGCCTTTTGCGATGATCTTTTTGGCAACCGCAGGATTTTCCTCGAAAAATGTGGTCAGTTTTTCATTAACAAGCGATTCCACCAAACCTTTGACTTCGCTGTTGCCAAGTTTTGTTTTAGTTTGCCCTTCAAACTGGGGCGCTTTTAGCTTCACGCTGATAATGGCGGTCAGTCCCTCCCTTACATCATCCCCGGTTATCTTGGCTTGCAGGTTTTTGGGCAAGTTTCCGTTGGTTGCATATTGATTGATGGTTCGGGTTAAAGCCGTTTTAAAGCCGATGAGGTGGAACCCCCCTTCTGTCGTACGAATATTGTTGGCAAATGAGAAAATTTTTTCGGCAAAGGTGCTGTTGTATTGAATGGCAACATCGATCTGAACCTCGTTGTTTACCCCTTCAATGAAAATCGGTTTATGAAGTGCGGAATGCCTGCGGTTAATATATTCCACAAATTGTTTTATACCGCCCTTATACAAAAACTCATCTCTTTCATCCGAACGTTCATCTTCAATGGTTATTTTGACCCCCTTGTTTAAAAAGGCCAGTTCCCTTAACCTTCGAACAAGGATCTCGTAGCTGAAATTAACCGTATTGAAAATCTCCGGGTCAGGATAGAAGTGGACCTTGGTCCCCCGCTTTTTTCGTTTTTTGATGACTTTTAGTTCACTGGTCTTAAATCCTTTTTCATAGGATTGATGGTATACCTTGCCATCTGAATAAATCTCTACTTCGAGAAAATGTGAAAGGGCGTTAACCACGGAGACTCCCACGCCGTGAAGTCCCCCGGATACCTTATAAGAATGGTCGTCGAATTTTCCACCGGCATGCAGTTTTGACATGACGACTTCCACAGCCGGCACATTTTCCGTTTTGTGGATACCGACAGGAATACCGCGGCCGTTATCCTCGACACTCAAGCTATTGTCTGTATGAATGGTAACCTGGATTTTATCACAGAAACCGGCCATGGCCTCATCAATACTGTTGTCCACCACTTCGTAAACAAGATGATGGAGTCCGGCAACGTCGACATTGCCGATATACATCGAGGGTCTTTTCCTGACCGCTTCTAAACCTTCCAGGATTTTGATATTATCTTCGTTATAGGTGTTGTTATCTTGATTCATATTCTCATCGGCATGATTACGGTTAAAAAGGTGTTATCTCCCTGGCCTTCAATCAGACAGGGTTTTTCTTCACTGGCGATGCTTACTAAAGCGGTATCGCCATCAATGACACTGAGCGTTTCAATAAAATATCTGGGATTAAAGGCCACCTGAATGGGATCACCCTTAAAGGCGATCGCCATCGTTTCTTTTGATTCCCCAATATCGGGGTTGGTCGATGTGATCATCAGTTGATCATTTACAAAATTAAAGACCACACTTCTGTATTCTTCCGAAGACAAAATCGACATTCTTTTCAGCATCATCACAAATAAATGCTTATCCAATGGGATGTGGTGGGCATCACTTTTTAAGATGATATCACCATATTCCGGAAAATCACCTTCGAGAAGACGAATGATAATGGTCTCGTGGTCTTTTTGGATGATAAGATTATTATCTTTAATTCCGATCTGAACGGCGCCTTCCTGTTCGAGAAATTTGTTGACTTCAGCCATCCCTTTTTTGGGAATCAGGAAACCTTCTTTGATGGGCAACTCAAAATCCTTATCATAAAAATGGTCGACGGTTGCCAATCTGCTGCCGTCGGTGGAAATCATCCTGAAAACTTTTTGATCGTCCTTTTCGAGACTTTCCACATAAATACCGACAATGTGGGCCCGGCGGTCATCCGCAGCTCCGCTGATGATCACAACCCGATCGATCATTTTGCGCAATGCCAACGATTCAATTTCAAAAAACTGCACATCGGATATTTTTGGAATTTCAGGAAAATCATCGGGATTCATACCGACCAGATGATATTCAACATTCTGATTGCTGATCTGAATCCAATGGTTTTCAACTTCATGAATGCGTATTTCTTCGCTCGGAAATTCCCTTACGATTTCAAATAACTTTCTGGCATTTATCGTAACGGTTCCTGTGGATTCGACGTCGGCAGAATAAACGCCTTCAAATCCGGTTTCAAGATCGGTCGCACAAATCGTTACGCTCGAATCTGCAGCTGTAATTAAAACGTTCGTCGTAATAGCCAGATTGGTTTTGCGTCCGGTTATCCCCTGAAGGTTGGATAACACACTTAAAATGACCCCTTTGTTTATTGTTATCTTCATAATTTAATCCTTACTATTAGTATAAGTATTTAATAGATGATGAATAGTATGGATTGTTAATAAGTATAATAACTTTTTAACGCTATAATTTCACATACAAAAATAAATGAATGCGTCGATAAGATCCGTATGATTTCCTTATCAAAATGTCAGCATAATTAACATAAAATATTTGATTGTTTATAACGGTTAAATTATGAACAATACGTTGCACATAAGTATTGTAAATCACCATTCGTCAAAGAAATCAATATATAGTGCTTAATAACCCCAAATTATGTATATATAGCGTAAGAACCCCCGTGTTACAAGGATATTTTGTTATACTATTAATTACTTAATTTTAAAAGAACGACCATGCAATTCATCGCTGATCTCCATATTCATTCCAAATTTTCAAGAGCCACGGCCAAAACTCTCGATCTTGAAAATCTGCATCTAGCGGCCCAAAAGAAAGGCATAACGGTGATTGGCACCGGCGACTTTACCCATCCGGGCTGGCACGCTGAAATCAGGGAAAAATTGGTTCCGGCCGAAGAAGGTCTTTTTAGGTTAAAAGACAACCTTCGTCATCTTATCGACCCGCACGTTCCCCCGGCCTGCCGCAGTGAACCTCGCTTTATGTTGGTTTCGGAAATCAGCAATATCTATAAAAAGGACGGAAAAACCCGAAAGATTCACAATCTTGTCTTTTTACCAGATCTGGAATCCGTTGCAAAATTTAACCGCACCCTGGAAAAAATTGGAAATATTCATTCAGACGGCCGCCCCATTCTGGGGTTGGATGCCAAAAATCTACTCGAGATTGTATGTGAAACATCAACCCATGGATTTTTAATTCCCGCCCATATTTGGACGCCCTGGTTTTCTATTCTGGGTTCTAAATCCGGCTTTGATTCCATCGAGGAATGTTTCGAGGATCTCACACCATACATTTTTGCCGTTGAAACCGGACTTTCTTCGGATCCCCCTATGAACTGGCGGTTTTCCGGATTAGACGGTCTTACGATGGTATCCAATTCCGACGCACATTCCCCTGCCAAACTCGGCCGAGAAGCAAACATATTCAATACCGAGTTATCCTATCCGGCAATTAAATCTGCCATTCGTTCAGGGGATCCGGCCCACTTTCTGGGTACTTTTGAATTTTATCCCGAAGAAGGAAAATACCACCTGGATGGACACCGTAAATGCAATGTTCGTCTCTGGCCGCAAAACACCCTGAAACAGGGTGGTATTTGTCCCCAGTGTAATAAACCGGTAACCCTTGGCGTGCTATACCGGGTTGAAGAATTGGCGGATCGACCCCAGGGTCTGAAGCCCCATAATCATCATCCCTATTACCATATTATTCCGCTAACCGAGGTTTTATCTGAAATCCTGATGGTGGGCCCGGGATCCAAAAAGGTTCATAAGAATCTTAACGAACTGTTAAAAAAATACGGCCCGGAACTCAAGATTCTCCACAGTCTCGAATCGCAAAGACTGGGTGATTCGGGGATTCCGTTATTGGGTGAAGCAATCACCAGGATGCGCAGTGGTAAAATCGAACGTGATCCCGGATATGATGGGGAATTCGGTAAAATAAAGATGTTTAAACCATCAGAACGTGCAATTCTTCTGGGCCAAAAACCTCTTTTTTCATTAGCGGGCCAAAGTTCTGGATCACCCGAAGTCCGGCCGCTTTTCAAGAAACGATTGGCTAAACCGGCACGTTTAATCGCACAACCGCATAAAACGGTCCTGGACCGGCCCAGGGATGAAACCGTGGACATAATTGATTGCTGTGACAGGACCCAATTAAATCGAGAACAACGTTGTGCGGTTGAACACCCGGCCGATACGCTTTTAATCCTTCACCAACCAGGCCGCGCGACAGATGTGCCGCCGACTGAGGATGCTTTTGCCCGAGGGGCTGCAACTGCCCCTGGTAACCACCTTCCATTCATTTTGCTATCACACGTTACAGGAAGCCAATCCAAAAACCACCACCATGTTGATTGCCGATGATTTCGATCAAAAATATTTTATTCACCAAACGATAGCGTCCCTCGAAAAAAACGGTGTTCATATCCCTTTTAAACCCCGAGAAATTCTGGATAAGATAGTTTCTGCCAAACAGCGAATATTAGGTCCTCAGGATAACCTCGGATCCGTTGCCAGCCAATCCGAAATCGAAATCCTTGCCATCCTTTATCACGCCTATCAGAAGTTAATGTCATTAAGCGGTTATTGCGATTACGAAGATCTGATTTTTAAAATCGTGCGGCGGCTTGAATCTGATGATATCACCACCAGAAAAATTCTAAATCGCTTTCAGCATATTCTGGTCGATGAATATCAGGATTTAAACCATGGACAATATCGAATGGTGAGGGCCCTTTCACCGCCGGGTAAGAATCTGTTTGTGATAGGTGATCCGGATCAATCCATATATGGGTTCCGGGGGTCAGAGGTGCGTTATTTTGATAAATTTCTAAAAGACTACCCGGACGCCGAAGTCATTCGACTCAAGCAGAATTATCGGTCTACCCGGGCGATCCTTGATGCCGCCATCCAAGTTATGGCGATCACAAACAACCGCAAACACCTGGAGACAGCGATTTATTCAAAAATTAAAGGGGTAAAAACCCTTAATATTGTTGAAGCGGTCTCTGAGAAAGCCGAAGCGGTATCGATCGGCCAAACCATCGAAAAGATGGTCGGCGGTATCGGATTTTATTCCATTGATTTTGACAAGATAGATACCGCGGATGAGATTGCAACCCGCAGTTTCTCGGATTTCGCGGTTCTTTATCGAACCAAGCATCAGGGAGACATTATTGCCGATGTGTTCCAAAAAGCCGGTATACCCTGTCAGGTGGTGAGCAGAGAAGATGCGTTTCAAAAAAAAGGAATGGCAGCGCTTTTATCGGTCATGCGGGTATTCGAGGGCCTCGGGTCATATTTGGATTTTGAAAGGATGATTAAATTGACGGCCGTCGACATCGGTGAAACGTCGCTGGCTAACTTTGCGGCTTGGGGTTATCAAAACGAGTGGACATTTTCCCGGGCCCTTCAAAGTGTGCGCTGCTTTCCGATTCGAGGTATGAAAAAAAATGTCCAGCAGAAATTTTATGATGTGTCCCTCAAACTCGCCCAACTAAAAGAACAGATCCAGCCCCTGAAGATCGAAAAAAGGCTGCGGTTTATTCTGGACAATCGCTTAATACCCCTTACAGCGGAAGGCAGGCTGCGCTTGGAGGCAGCATTCATCGAAAACAGCGCTGCCTTTCAAAAATTTAATACCCCCAATCCCGAACTCCTATCAAAGATTGGACTGGCGTCCGATACAGACCTTTACAACCCGCGCAGTGAAAAGGTTGCCCTGTTGACCATGCATGCCGCCAAAGGGCTCGAATTTCCGGTTGTCTTTATCGCAGGTTGCGAAAATGGTTTCATACCTTTTCAGAGACCGGGGCATGCGGCGGCGGATATCAACGAAGAAAGACGGCTTTTTTATGTTGCCGTGACCCGCGCCAGGGAGCGGCTCATCCTGACCTATGCCCAAAAGCGCCGGATACACGGTAAAACTGCCACGAGGCAACCTTCCCCGTTTATCAATGATATTCAAACAACATTGAAACAGTACCGAGCACCGAAAATGCCCAAAACAAAAGATGATAAAGCCGTCCAGTTGAAACTTTTTTGATCCTCCCAACGACCCTTACCTGCCAGGTGAATAAAAAACGGATCTTTTGCGGTCTTTCTCCCGGCTTTGGATAAAAAGGAATGGTATTTGGGTCCTGTCTGTCCTTATAATTACAGCGATTGTGACGATACATTACCACAAGGCTAGCATACCGACTCGAATTTACCTTCGTTTGTGATCCCCTTTAAGGCCAAAAATGTGAAGCGGGTTTGAACCTGATTTTTCTTATGCGGGTGGTTGTCATTTATAAAAAAAGTCATCTGGTCATCATTGGAATTATACTGGTCTTATTGACCTATGCGCTGCCGGCTGATGCCGATATTTATATGTATATTGATAGAAGTGGTGTCATTCACTTTACCAATGTACCCACAAATTCAGAAACAGATTATCGAGTTTTTATCAAGGAAAAGCCCCGCAAAAATTTGGGACCGGATGCGGGCGTACAGTATGAGCACGATTTTGATCCTTATATCGCCGAAGCTGCTAAAAAACACGGCGTCTCTTTTCCGCTGGTAAAAGCAATTATCAAAGCCGAGTCGGATTTTAATCCCCGAGCAATATCAAGAAAAGGGGCCCTGGGCCTCATGCAGATTATGCCCGAGAACCTGGAAAGACTTCAAATCAGCGATCCCTTCGATCCCTGGGAAAATATCATGGGCGGTACGCGGTACTTTAAAATGATGCTGCAACGGTTTAAAGGAAAGTTACCGCTTTCCCTGGCGGCATATAATGCCGGTCCGACGGCGGTTGATCGCTATCAAAGTATTCCGCCTTTCAAGGAAACCGAAAACTACATCGAAAAAGTCATGCGGTATTATTACTCTTATAAGTATTAGAATTCGATATCTCACGCCGGTTTGCAGCCTTTTTCACTCCCTCAATTCTTTGCCAGCCATCGTATTTTCAGAGGTAATTTCAAGAACCTGCGCGCTGCGGGAAGGCAGGTACAGACTCAGCGTCTGTTGGCCCGCAGCTCCGGACGGATCAGCCAGGGTCGTATGGATCTGGTCCGGGGCTAAACGGCCATGACCCCCATATTGGGGAGCATCACTGTCAAATACCAAACAGTACCGACCCGGGGCAGCCCTGAACCGATAGTCGCTGAAGGATTGGTGGGGATGTAAATTAAATACAAACAACAGCCCGGATCTTTCAAAAGCGATGATTTTGTCCAGGGAATGCTCATAGACCAGACGGGGTTGCGATCCTTCCAGTAACCCCTTCCGCCGGGCCAGAGCGATCATCTCACGGTCAAAGCGTGCCATATAAGAGTATTTTAGGGTGGTGTCATCCACCAGGTGCCATTGCCGACGGGCGTAACCGTAAGACCAATTATTTCCCCGGCGCGGAAAATCGATCCATTCCGGGTGCCCGAATTCATTGCCCATAAAATTAAGATAGCCATTGCCGGCGGTGGCCATCGTGATCAAACGGATCATTTTCTGTAAGGCCACCCCCCGGTCCACTTTGATATTTTGATCCTCCGCACGCATATGGTCGTACATGTCTGAACCGATCAACCGGAAAATAATGGATTGATCCCCCACGAGGGCCTGGTCATGGGATTCTGCGTAACTGATGGTTTTTTCATCGCTGCGCCGATTGATCAGTTCATACCACAAATGACTTGTGGGCCAGTCTTCATCGGGTACCTCTTTGATCAGTTTAATCCATAAATCCGGAATCCCCATGGCGAACCGATAGTCAAAGCCGTAGCCACCTCCATCCGCAGAAACCGCCAGGCCCGGCATGCCGCTGACGTCCTCGGCAATGGTTATTGCATCCGGGCGGACACTGTGAATCAGTTGATTGGCCAGGGCCAGATAGGTGAGGGCATCCTCATCCACATTGTCCCCGTAATAATCGTCATAGGAGGTAAAGGCCTTACCCAGGCCGTGATCGTGGTAGAGCATACTTGTGACACCATCAAAACGAAACCCGTCCAGATGGTATTCGTCGAGCCAGAAACGGCAGTTGGATAACAAAAAATGCAAGACCTGCAATTTTCCGTAGTCAAAGCAGCGCGAATCCCAGGCCGTATGAAATCCACGGGGTCCGTCATGGAAGTACTGGTGCAGGGTTCCGTCAAAACGGCTCAACCCCTCCACCTCATTGTTTACGGCATGGGAGTGAATGATATCCATGATAACAGACAAACCGGCGCGATGGGCCTCGTCAATTAAATTTTTAAATGATGCGGGTGGACCGAAACGGGAAGAGGCGGCAAAGAAATTTGAAATCTGGTATCCGAAGGAGCCGTAATAGGGGTGTTCCTGAATGGCCATTATCTGCAGCGTATTGTATCCGGCAGCGACGACCCGGGGCAAAACGTTGGCGCTAAACTCCTGATACGATCCAATCGTTTCGGCTTCCTGGGCCATGCCAATGTGGACTTCATAGATCAAAGGTGCCTGGGACGGGTTCTGATAATGCCGGTATTGCCATTGATAAGGGTGCGGGGGGCGCCAAACCTGGGCATTAAATATCAATGTTTCCGGATCCTGCACCACGCGTCTGGCATAAGCGGGTATACGATCACCTTCTCCGCCGGGCCAGATGATGCGAAGTCGATAAAGATCTTCGTGTTTTAATGTTTGCGCCGGCATGCGAATTTCCCATACGCCGTCATCAAGGGGTGTCAGGGCAAACTCTTTTTTATTTTGCCAGCCGGTCATATCTCCAACCAAAAATATTTGACTGGCGTTGGGCGCCCATTCGCGAAAGATCCATTGGTTGTCTACAAAATGAAGTCCAAAAAATTCGTGGCCGGCGGCAAAGTCAGCCAGGTTCATTTTATCCTGGGTAAGACGGCGCTGTGTTTGACCGATTTTTGATAAACGCCTTTTAATAATTTCGGCGTAGGGATTCAGATAGGGATCGTTGTCAATCAGGCTCTGAGCGGCCTGTTTAACACGATCCGTCTTTGAAAGGTCTGATTGTTTTTGAGACATGTTTTCTTTTAAATTCAATATGCTATTAGATTTGGTTCTTCTCCACTTTAGTTGGATTGTCCAGACAAACCTTTTCGCTATCTGTATTTATCAGGGGTCGCTGCAGCATTTTTTCATACAGATCGATATACTGGCGCGCTGTATTGGCATGGGTAAAGCTGGCGGCACTTTCTTTCATGATGCGCCTTATCTGTTTGGATTTTATATTTTGCGGCGCGCTGTAAAAGTCCATGGCCTGCTGGATGGCCCACCACAAACCATGCGCATCAAAATTCTTAAACAAAAAGCCGTTGCCGCTATTTTTATCAACATCCAGGTGATCGATCGTGTCATGAATACCACCGGTATCGTGGGCAACCGGCAGGGTACCATAAATAGGGGCGATCATCTGCGGCAAACCGCAGGGTTCGAAACTTGAGGGCATCAGGATAAAATCAGCTGCAGCGTAGGCCAGGTGTTCCAGGCGCTCACTGAAATCATAAATGGCGACCCGTTTTTGCAATTCGTGAAAATTCACAATGTTTCTAAAAACCATCTGGTAATCGCCGTTGGCCACAAAAACGATCTGCAAGTTCTGCTTCCAGTAATGGGAGATTACGCCATAAAAAATTTCAGCCAGCAGTTGACACCCCTTTTGAATCGGGTCAAGCCGTGAGGGCCAGAAGAAGATGGGTGCCCGATCGTCCGGGATCAATCCCAGTTTTTTTTGCAAAAAACGTTTGTTTGCTCTTTTTGCAGAAACATAATCTCTGGGCCCATAATTGCGTTTGAGATCCCGGTCTTCGGCTGGATTAAAAGATGGATCCGGTGCGTTGAGGATGCCGGCCGCACAATCCGCCTGAACTTTATTGGCCAATTCCCGTCTGAGGGGCCCATACACGAAATCATGCTTGCCGTTGACAATCTCCGACAGAAACGTCGGGCTGACAACATTTGCAAAGTGGGCTGCAAACACCCCGCTGGTCAGCAGATCCACCGGGTTGCTGTCACGGGATGCTTCATAGTTGTGGGCCATGTTCTCAAAATATAAATTCTGCCAGAAATAGGCGGCATCAATTCCCCGGTCTTCAATATAGGCCAGGGTGGTTTTTATGGTGTGGGCATTGTGGATGGTAAAAAGGCAGGGAATGCCTATTTGTCGGGCCATGGCCGGTATCAACCCGGTCATCCAATCGTTGCAGTGGATTAAATCGGGCTGCACGTGGGGCACGATGTTGTTGATTACTTCCCGTTGAAATGCAAGGGAGAGTTTGATGTTTTCCTCTCCATAAAGAGAATATACCCGGTTGATGTAATAAAAGGCCCGGTCCTCAGCCAAATGGATGCGGTCATCGGGCATTTTGCGCTGCATTCTGTTGGTTTCCTTTTTCAAAACAGGGGCCAGGCGATCGCTGAAAATGGCACGGTAATCCGGCAATGCTACGTGTACGTCAGCTCCCTGCTCAAAGAGGGCACTGATCAGGGCCGCTGAAACATCGGCAAGCCCGCCGGCTTTGGCCGTGAAAAAGGTCGCCAGGCCTCCCATGCGGTCCGGCAGATATGTGACTTCCGGGGTTACGATCAACACCCGGGGGTTGCAAGGCGTAGTGGACATGATATGGGTCCCCTCAATTACTGCTGAGCCAGTTAAGTTATGCCATCCATCAAAAGTTTAACCAGGTTTGAATCAGCCAAAGCCGGCAATTTGCTATGGTCTTTAGGCCCATGTAAGCAGCCCGGGCGTTGATTTTAGGCGGTCGTCACCCCGCGGCGTAACCCGAACCGTAAAACCGAATCGCCCTGAACCCTTACAGATTAGGGAACAGCCGTACTGGAAATGACCGTTTTGGTGGTCTTCCAAAACGGTCATCGGTTCGCTGTCGCTGGCGTCCAGCTCTTCCAGAGATTTCAGACGTCCGTAATAGAGTTCAACATCGACCTCATCCGGCCGCAGTTCACCCAGGTGTACCGCCGACGTTACCTGAAAGGTCTCGTCCACCCAATAGGGGCCCGGATTTTGACTTACTGGAGACGTAATCGCAATATTCATCCAGAGTGAGCGCAGCCGTTTTATTTGATCGGCTAAATTTTTTGCCTCCGCGGCCTGGTTGTCCAGCAATGTATCAAAGCGTTCGGCCGCCGGTTTATAAAAACGGTTCTCGTATTCCGATACCATGCGAAGGCTGCAAAACATTTCCATGGCCATTTTTATGGATGCCTTCATTTTTTCCAACCAGCAGCCCGGGAGATCGCCGTTTTTACGATCATAAAAACAGGGGATAACTTCGTTTTCCAGCACGTTGTAGAACGCCTGGCTTTCTACCGCATCCTGGTAAACGTGATCTTCATATTCCTCACCGTTTCCGATGCGCCAGCCTCTTTGCGCTGAATATCCCTCGCACCACCATCCATCCAGGATACTTACATTAAGCAAACCGTTAATGGCGGCTTTCATACCGGATGTTCCGCAGGCCTCAAGGGGGCGCCGGGGAGTATTGAGCCACACGTCAGCACCCTGCAGCAGATGACGGGCCAGGTGCATGTCATAGTCTTCCAGAAAAAGGATCTTGTCGCGCACGGCCTTTTTGCCGGCGAATTGAAACAGCTTTTTTATCAGTTCTTTGCCCTCGTTGTCTTTCGGATGCGCTTTGCCGGCAAAGACGAATTGAACCGGGTATTTCTCCGAGTTAACAATCGATTCGAAGCGCTCGGGATCCTGCAAAATCAGATGTGCGCGCTTGTAGGTTGCAAAACGCCGGGCGAAGGCGATGGTCAGCGTACCCGGGTCCAATGCCGATTCGACGGCTTCAATTATATTTCTGGGAGCATTGCGGCGCGTATACTGCTTGACCAATTGCTCCCGACAGGTGCGCACCAGACGCGAGCGATTCATTTCATGAGCGCGCCATAATTCACCATCGTAAATACTGTCAATGCGTTTGATATTTTCAGGTTTGCGGGAACTCTTGTACCAGTCGGGCCCCAGATAACGGTCAAAAAGGTGGGCAAATTCCTGAGAAATAAACGAAGATATATGAACGCCGTTGGTGACATGGGATATGGGGACTTCCTCCACGGGTCGTTCGGGCCAGACATGGGACCACATGCGCCGCGCTACGGATCCATGCAGCCGGCTGACCCCATTGCAATAGACAGCCATGCGCAGCCCCAGGATAAACATGGATAGCGGGGCGTCCGCACCGGATTTGACCGGCTGGCCCCAGGATAATATTTCCCTTTCTTTGGTCCCCAGCATTTCCTCCAGCGGTTTTAGATACGGCCGCACCATTTCTGCCGGAAACTCGTCGTGGCCGGCGGCCACCGGGGTATGGGTGGTAAACACCGTGGTACGGGGAATAATTTCCTGGGCGGTTTTAAGATCAACCTGGTGGCTGGCCATTGATTGCGCCAGCCGCTCCAGGCTGGAAAAAGCGGAATGGCCCTCGTTCATATGCAGAACTTTAACGTTGATTGCCATGGCCGTCAGTGCCCGCATACCCCCGATACCTAAAAGTATTTCCTGTGCCAAACGAATTTTGGGATCACCGGCATAGAGTCTTGCCGTGATTTCGCGATGAGCCGCTGGGTTTTCCAGGATATTGGTGTCCAGCAAATAAAGCGGGACACGGCCGATCATCATCTTCCAAACAATCGCCAGGATGGGTCCATCCGGGCCGTCAACCGAAATTTGCAAATCATTTCCGGCCGCATCTTTTACCCGATCAACCGGCAGGTCATAAAGACTGGTTTCCGGATAGGCTTCCTGTTGCCACCCATCGGGGTTAAGATACTGGCGAAAATACCCCCGGCGATACATCAGGCCCACACCTGTCAGCGGCAGGGCCAGGTTTGAAGCGGCCTTCAAGTGGTCACCCGCCAGGATACCGAGACCACCGGCAAACAACGGCAGGCTTTCATGAATACCGAACTCCATGGAGAAGTAGGCGATGGTATCCTGGGGTCCAAAAGAAGGCTGCGGTTGTTTCACCGGATCGAGAATCCGACTTTTAAATTTTTCTTTGACGCCTTCCAGGTGCGCCAGGTAACCGTCGTCCTTTGCCAGATTTACGAAGCGCCGCTGGGGTATTTTTGACAGAAATGCGATGGGATTACGTCCGGATTCCACCCACAGGGGCGGATTAATCCGTCGAAAAAGTTCGATGGCATCTTTTTGCCAGCACCACCACATATTGCGCGATAGGACTTCAAGAAACTCAAGTTCCTTGGGTATATTTGGATATACCTGATATGTTTGAAAATTTTTCATATGATCCATATCCTCGATATATATATTATCAATATTCGCCGGCTGACAGCCGGGCACAGGCAAATCTGCGACTGTTTGATTATGTCTGAGAACATATAGATTAAACCGCAAAAAATCAATTTATTATCCGCAAAAGAATAGCCCGGTTATGTTAGACCCGCAATTGGGTTTTTTTTGAATTTTAAGGTAATTATCTTTTTTAGTTCTTCTCCACTTTAGTTGGAGAAGAGGGTCCAAGGATTCCAGGGGTCAAGGATTCAAGGGTTTATAATCGAAGGAATAGATACAACAGATCTTCTTATCTGTGAAGTTAGACCGTATCTTCTCCTTTGGAAATTTTGCTCTTAA
>CAMYNZ010000164.1 GCA_947259865.1 uncultured Desulfobacterales bacterium
TCAAAGAGACTAAGTAAAACGCCATGTTTGATAAGCTAAATGGGGTTGAAACCCGCTTTATAGAATTGGAAAAAATCTTGAGTGATCCTGAAATTGTCAAGGATCGGGAGGCTTACCAGAGGTATATCCGTGAGCATGCTGAACTGATTGATATTGTAACTATATTCAGAAAATACAAACAAATTGTGGAAAGTATCGGCGACAGCATGGAGCTTTTAAAAGATACCGACCCGGATATCAAGAGTCTTGCTCGCGAGGATGTCGAATTGCTCACCGGCCAAAAAGAAGAACTTGAACAGGAACTCAAAAAACTGCTTTTACCCAAAGATCCCAACGATGAGAAGAATGTAATTCTTGAAATTAGGGCCGGTACCGGTGGTGAAGAAGCCGCTTTATTTGCCAGTGATCTTTTTCGAATGTACACTCGATATGCAGAAAGCAAGAACTGGAAACTGGATGTTATGACGCACCATGCCACCGGCGTAGGGGGATTTAAAGAAATAATCGCAACAGTGCAGGGGAAAGGGGCCTATAGCGCCTTCAAATATGAAAGCGGTACCCATCGCGTTCAAAGAGTTCCAACCACCGAGACACAGGGCAGGTTACACACGTCGGCCGTTACTGTCGCGGTATTACCCGAAGCCGAAGAGGTGGACGTGCACATCGAGCCTGCCGAGCTCAAAATTGATGTCTACCGTTCTACCGGTCCGGGCGGGCAAAGCGTAAATACAACCGACTCGGCGGTCCGCATCACGCATCTTCCCAGCGGGCTTGTGGTTACCTGTCAGGATGAGAAATCACAATTAAAAAACAAGGGCAAAGCCTTAAAAGTCTTGCGAGCTCGCCTTTTGGATCAAATCACCACAGAGCAAAATGAAAAGAGATCACAGGAACGCAAAAATCAGGTGGGCACCGGAGATAGAAGTCAACGGATCCGGACCTATAATTTCCCCCAGAACAGGGTGACGGATCACCGAATCGGTCTTACACTCTACCAGCTGGAAAGTATCCTGCAAGGCGATCTCAAGGCCTTAGTCCAGGAACTCACAACCTACTATCAGGCGCAAACGTTACAGGATGCAGAATCAGGTACCAGCCAAAAACATTAAATGGACCATATTGAAACTGCTCGAATGGACAACTTCCTATTTTAAATCCCGGGAAGTAGAAAGTCCAAGGGCTTCTGCCGAAATACTGCTTGCCCATGTGTTACATTTAAATCGTATCGATCTGTATTTGCGTTACGATCAGCCCCTTGGCAACAATGAATTGGAGAGCTATAAAGCCCTGATCAAACGCAGAGCCCAAAGAGAGCCTGTGGCTTACATACTGGGCGCCAAGGAATTTTGGTCCCTGGAGCTTGTGGTTACTCCGGACGTTTTAATCCCCCGCCCGGAAACCGAGTCTGTGGTCGAGACGGCCCTTGGGGTGCTTGCCGGCGATTTGCCCGTGGCCCCCGGTCGTATTTTGGATCTGGGAACAGGCTGCGGTGCAATTGCACTGGCCCTGGCTTCCCGGCAGCCGCAGCATCTATTTTTTGCCTCGGACTTATTCAAAACGGCTACCAGGATTGCAAAGCAGAACGCCATGCGACACGGTCTGGATAACCGTATTTATTTTTTTGTGGGTGACTGGATGGAACCCCTGAAGGAGAAAACGCAATTATTTGATTTGATCATTTCCAATCCTCCGTATATCCCCAGCGACGGTATCCCGAAGCTGCAACCTGAAATTTGTAAATATGAACCTCTTTCTGCCCTGGACGGTGAAAAAGACGGACTCGGCTGTTTGAGAAAGATTATCGGCGCTGCTCACCGCCTACTGAAGCCGCGCGGGTCTCTGGTTCTGGAAATCGGATACGATCAGAAAGCAGCGGTTCAGGGAGTCGTTGAGCGCTGCGGAGAATATGACAGGGTATTTTTTTCTAAGGATTACAGCGGCATCTATCGTGTTGCCCGAATGCAGAAAAAAAATGTTGCGAATTAAGATTCAGTTTGTTAGAGACAATAGATTTTTCATATCACACGTCTTTGGACTTTCTTCCCGGTGCTTTTCTAAAGTCGGAAGAAGGGTTGAAGAAGGCGGCGGTAAAACCAATCAAGAAAGGAGAAACCCATGGCTTATGTGACAATGAAGGAACTCCTTGAAGCCGGAGTTCATTTCGGACATCAAACCAAACGCTGGAACCCCAAGATGAAACCGTATATCTTCGGAGCCAGAAATGGAATTTACATTATTGATCTACAGAAAACGGTGCGCATGTTCAGGACGGTGTATGACTTTGTGGCTGAGACCGTAGCAGACGGTCATTCGGTGCTTTTTGTCGGCACAAAAAAACAGGCCCGTGAATCTATTTATGAAGAGGCCAACCGCTGTGAGATGTTTTATGTGCACAACCGCTGGTTGGGCGGTATGCTCACGAATTTTCAAACCATAAAAAAGAGTATCGATCGACTCAATTATCTCAATGAAATCATAAACGACGGATCGATTAGCCTTTTCCCCAAAAAAGAGCGGCTGAAGCTGGAAAAAGAACGCACCAAGCTGGACAATAACCTGGGCGGGATACGCCTGATGACGCGTCTTCCCGGGGCTATTTTTGTGGTTGATCCCAAAAACGAGGCCATCGCAGTTCACGAAGGCAAAAGACTCAACATTCCCATCATCGCTATCGTTGATACCAACTGTGACCCTGATATTATTGATTACATTGTCCCGGGCAATGATGATGCTATCCGGGCCATCCGATTGATTACTTCCAGAATTGCAGATGCCTGTCTGGAAGGTCAAGAACGCCTGGCTGAAAAACAGCAGGCCGAGGCCGACAAGGATGTGGAAGAAGAATCTGAAGTTGCAGTCGCCAGTGCCGAGTTGAAGCCGGGTGAACGAAAAGTTATTGCCGACGGAACACAAGGCCCGGTTGTTGAAATCATCAAGCGCGGGACCGGTGAAAGCGCCAGCGATACCGAAGAAGAAACACCAGAGGAAACGATTGAAGCAGACGGAGCAGGAGAATAAATATGGCCGACATTAGTGCAGATATGGTAAAACAACTCCGGGAAAAAACGGGATCCGGAATCATGGATTGCAAGCAAGCCCTGACCGAATGCGAGGGCAATTTAGATAAGGCGGTTGATTTTTTAAGGAAAAAAGGCCTGGCGACAGCTGCCAAGCGAGCCGGAAGGGCGATGTCCGAGGGGGTCATAAAATCCTACATTCATATGGGGGGCAAGCTGGGCGTATTGGTTGAAGTTAATTGTGAGACCGATTTTGTGGCTAAAAATGACGATTTCCAGGATTTTGCCAAGAATATCGCCATGCATATCGCTGCCACCAACCCCCTGGGAATCCAGCCCGAAGATATCCCGGACGAGATCATCCGTAAAGAAAAAGAAATCTACCGTGCCCAGGCTCTGGAGCTCGGAAAACCAGAGAATATCGTCGATAAAATTGCGGAGGGAAAGCTCAACAAATTTATCAAAGATAGCTGTTTATTAAACCAGCCCTACGTGCGTGATCCTGAAATCACGGTCGGCGATCTGTTGAATGAATTAATCGCCAAGATCGGAGAGAATATCAATATCAAACGCTTTGTGCGTTATCAGTTAGGGGAGTAACCTTTTTTGCCGCGACCTCGCTATAAAAGAGTGCTTATAAAATTGAGCGGAGAAGCCCTGATGGGTGATCAGGCCTTTGGTATCAGTCCTGAGATGCTTCAATATGTGGCGCAAGAGATCCGTTCGGTTTTTTCTCTCGGGGTTCAGATCGCCCTGGTTGTGGGTGGCGGCAATATTTTCAGGGGAATCGCTGCCAGTTCTTATGGTATGGATCGATCTTCCGCCGACCACATGGGAATGCTGGCAACTATTATAAACAGCCTGGCACTGCAGGATGCCCTCGAGAGCCAGGGAATTCAGACCCGGACCCAGACGGCGATAACCATGCATTCAATTGCCGAACCGTATATTCTTCGCAGAGCCATTCGCCATCTTGAAAAGGGAAGGGTGGTGCTTTTTGGCGCCGGCACCGGGAACCCGTATTTCACTACCGATACCGCCGCGGTTTTGAGGGCTCAGGAAATTCATGCCGAAATTCTGTTAAAGGCCACCAAAGTCGATGGACTTTATGATTTGGATCCCGTTGAAAATCAAAATGCCGTATTGCTAAAACACATCCCTTATATGGAAGTTTTGGAAAAACAGCTCAGAGTCATGGACATGACGGCCATCTCGTTAGCCATGGATAATGATCTCCCGCTGGCGGTATTTAATTTGAAAAACAAGGGAAACATCAAAAAAGTAGTCTGTGGCCAGGACATTGGCACGCTAATTACCAATTAAAGACAACCTGTAACCTGTGATCAAAAGGGGTAGGGGTTATGCTAGACGAAATATACCAGGAAACCGGTGACAATATGGGTAAGTCGATTACCTCGCTGGAAAATGAATTCAAACGAATCAGGACCGGGCGTGCCCATCTATCAATTCTGGATGGAATTCGGGTGGATTATTATGGAACACCGACGCCGCTTAATCAGATGGCGTCCCTTTCTGTGCCCGAAAGCCGTCTGATTTCAATCCAACCCTGGGATGTATCCGTAATAAAGGAGATCGAAAAGGCGATTTTAAAATCAGACCTGGGACTGACGCCTTCCAGCGACGGCAAAATCATTCGGATTGCTATACCGCCTCTCACAGAAGAACGAAGGAAAGAACTCGTCAAAGTTGTCAACAAAATGAGCGAAGATCATAAGGTGGCCGTACGAAATTTGCGTCGTGACGCCAACGATATGATAAAGGAATTAAAAAAGGAGGGAGAGATTTCGGAGGACGAGGCTTTCAAAGCCCAGGATCAAGTCCAACAGATAACCGATGAGCACATCAAGCGTATCGACGAAATCAACGATAAAAAAGAGAAAGAAATCCTTGAATTCTAATTCGCCCGCCCCCAATTTTTCTGACGTAAACGGAACAAAACTCCCCACCCACGTAGCCATCATAATGGACGGTAGCGGCCGTTGGGCCAAAAAGCGCCTGCTGAATCGAATAAAAGGTCATGAAAAGGGTGCCGAAACCGTGCGAACCATCGTACGAACCTGTCGCCAGATCGGTATTCGCAACCTGACCCTGTACGCTTTTTCTACCGAGAACTGGCAACGGCCTAAAACTGAAATCCAGGCGCTAATGACCCTTTTGATTAAATTTCTGGATTCAGAGCTAAAAGAAATGATGGACAACAATATACGGCTTGATACAATCGGAGAGATCGACCGCTTGCCGCAATCAGTTCAGAAGGCCTTGCGCAGAACCAAGGAGACGACCCAAGAAAATAACGGTATGCGCCTTATCCTGGCCCTGAGTTACGGCGGCCGATCCGAAATCGTCAGGATGGCCCAAGCACTTGCCCAAAAGGCCAGCACGGGCGCGATTGAACCGCATGCCATTGATACCGATCTGGTATCGCAACATCTCTATACCGCTGACATACCTGATCCGGATCTTCTGATCCGCACCAGCGGAGAAATGCGCATCAGCAATTTTTTACTCTGGCAAATTGCGTACACGGAAATTTGTGTTACTGATACGCTCTGGCCTGATTTTGGCAAAGAAGAATTTTTACGCATTCTAAAAGATTTCCAGCAACGCGAACGCAGGTATGGTAAAGTAGGCGAATAACTCGCCGCCGGGACACCCGGAGCCCAAAGATTATGCACCTCAAGCGTTGGATTACATTTCTGGTGGCGCTGCCTTTTCTTGTTTTTATCATCTATAAAGGCAGTGTTGTTTTTGCGGTGGTCATCAGTATTGTCAGTCTTCTCACTTTGTGGGAGTATTTCCACGTGGTGCTGGATACAGATGAAAGCATTTTAGCGGGTATACCGCTGTTGGCGTTTATTACCGCACCGGCGATCTTCTGGATCGGTTATGCCAACGCTTTTGGTCTGGTGTTGGTGCTTATCGTATTCAACCTGATCGCATCCGCGCTTATCTCGATTGTACTGTTCAAAAACAGACCCCGCGTGCTTGAGACCGTCAAATATCAGGTTCAGGGTATCATCTATATACCGCTTTTGCTTTTATTCCTGGTTCTTATCCGTAATGGAGCGGACGGTATGCTGTGGTTGGCGCTTGTGTTGTGCGTGATTTTTGCCGGTGACACAAGCGCCTATTATTTCGGCACCTACCTGGGTCGGCACAAACTCGCTCCGGCAGTCAGTCCCGGAAAGACGATCGAGGGGGCGGTCGGTGGGCTGGTGGCGAATATGGCCGTTGGCGCTGCGTTTAAAGCACTTTTTTTACCTGACCTGCCGTGGCTGTTAAGTATTATCTTTTTCCTGGTTGTCGGTATTACGGGTCAGGCAGGGGACCTGTTTGAATCCGCGCTGAAACGGACCTCGAATATAAAAGATTCCGGAGGACTGCTTCCGGGTCACGGCGGGTTTTTGGATCGTATTGATGCACTGCTGTTTGCCGCTCCGGTGGCCTATTTTTTTAAGGAATATATGTTCCAATTGTAAACGGTGAAGATAGCGGATTGATAAATCCGTTATAAAAAGAGTCATCTATACAAAATCCGAATATCGAAATTCGAAACTCGAAACAAATCCGAATATCAAATTCTCTAATGTTCAAAACAAAAAAGCCCGGTATCAGGTAGTTTTAAGAATTTGAACATTCGAATTTTGAATTTGTTTCGAATTTCGTGCCTCGAATTTCGAATTTTTAATCAAAAAATAGTTTATTTTCTAGCAATTTCTGTTAACTATCTGATATTAAATGATAATATGAAAAACCTATCCATATTGGGTTCAACCGGTTCCATCGGCCGCAACGCGCTTACGGTGGTCGAACAATTTCCGGACCGATTCAGTGTCAAAGCCTTGACTGCCAAAACCAATATTTCTTTAATGGCCAAGCAGATTCAACGGTTTGACCCGGAGATTGCGGCGGTATTGGATGAAAAAATAGCCCTGGAACTTAAGCGCATCCTGCCGGCCGGTATACGGGCTGACGTCATGCATGGTGAAGAGGGATATGCCGCTGCGGCCACTTTGGATTCGGTTGATATGGTTCTGACGGCCGTTGTCGGTGCAGCCGGACTGCTGCCCACGGTGGCAGCCATTGATGCCGGCAAGGATATCGCCCTGGCCAACAAGGAAACTCTCGTGATGGCCGGTGAAATAGTCATCAAAAGAGCAGCGGAAAAAAGGATTCAAATTATTCCGGTTGACAGTGAGCACAGTGCAATTTTTCAATGTCTTACCGGCAACCGTGGGGAAGATCTGGATAAAATTCTGCTTACGGCTTCCGGGGGTCCTTTTTTGAATATGCCCGGGGAGGCGTTTGATAAAATAAAACCCGATGATGCACTCGGCCATCCCACCTGGCAAATGGGAAAAAAAATTACCATTGATTCCGCCACCCTGATGAACAAGGGATTGGAAGTCATTGAGGCCAAATGGCTATTCGGCGTTGATCAAAATATGATCGAAATAATCATCCATCCCCAAAGCATCATTCATTCCATGGTGGCCTTCAGGGACGGCTCGGTAATGGCCCAGCTGGGTATTCCGGATATGAAAACTGCTATCGCCTATGCGCTGTCCCATCCCCAAAGGCTTCCTCTGGAGCAATCTATACCTGATTTTGCAGCCCTGGGAGCACTCACCTTTCAAAAACCGGATTTTGACAAGTTTCCCTGCCTGACACTGGCCTTTCAAGCCGCCAATGGCGGCGGAACGCTTCCGGCGGTTATGAATGCCGCTAATGAGTTGGCGGTGCAGGCGTTTTTGGAACAGGCGATCTCATTTGCCCGGATTCCGGAGGTGATTCGCCAGACGATGCAAATGCACACGAATGTCAAAACCCCCGATCTTTCGGATATCCTCGGGGCGGACAAATGGGCCCGAAAGCAAGCGGCGTCAGCGGTGGTTAATGCTTGAAGAACAGACATCCGTACTTAACTTGATGGGAGACAGTACCCATTTGGTGCATTCAAATTTTGCCAAATTTCTTAATTTCTGCTCAGTCCAAAGTGTTGTCATACCTGCGAAAGCGGGAATCCATTTTCCTCTGATTTTCCTGGATTTCCGCTTTCGCGGGAATGACGGTTGATCCACTGGAATATTTCTAAAAGAACCAAGGGTTTAGGAAAAACTTTGGACTCGCAAATTAATTATACTGAACGACATAAATAATTGCGCATCCATATACAGCGATCTGTATTTTGACCCTATACAGTAGTTTATAATCAACGATTCAAGGGGC
>CAMYNZ010000165.1 GCA_947259865.1 uncultured Desulfobacterales bacterium
CAACGCTCCCTAATGCCTTCAGACAGTGCACGATTTCGCTGCTGATAATTCATTCCGCGATTATCAAAGGTTGGCAGGAAAAACTCCCCGACCCCTCAGCTAGCTAGTTTTAAAAAAAAGAAAGGTTACACAGCTTATGGATTCCTCATTTAAAGGGTTTCTGAAATCGGATAAATTTGTTGTCACCTGTGAGGCCGCACCGCCCAAAGGGATCAATTTAGAAAAAATGGTCCACCATATCGAACTTTTGAAAGATAAAGTGGACGCTATCAATGTGACCGATCATCAGGCTTCGGTTATGCGGTATCCTTCACTGGGCGGCGCTTTGCTTATCAAAGAGATGGGTGGGGAACCGATTTTGCAGATGACCTGTCGCGATCGTAACCGGCTGGCCCTGCAAGCGGACCTGCTCTTTGCCGCTTACAAGGGGATTCATAACGTTCTTTGCCTTACCGGAGATTCGATCATGTTCGGTGATCATAAGGAGGCCAAGGGCGTTTTTGACCTGGACTCCAGTCAGCTGCTGAGTGCAATCAGAAAACTCGAAGGCGGCAAGGATCTCGGCGGAAACGATCTGGACGGCAGTGTTTCTTTTTGTGCCGGGGCTATTGTCACGCCCGAAGCGAATCCGCTTGAACCGCAGCTTATCAAGTTTGAAAAAAAGGTTGAGGCCGGTGCCGAGTTTATCCAGACCCAGGCTGTTTATGACCTGGATCGCTTTAAGGAATTCATGGATTACGCCAGACAATTTCCGGTTAAAATTCTGGCGGGTATTATCTTGTTAACCTCCGCTCCGATGGCACGCTTTATGAACAAAAACATCGCAGGTGTCAATGTGCCCCAGGAGTACATCGATGAAATGGAATCCGCTCCCAAAGGCGGCGCGCTGGCAAAAGGCATCGAGATCGCCGGGCGTATGATCAAAAGGATCCGGGATGAAAAGATGTGTGACGGTGTTCACATCATGGCAATCGGAAAAGAGGAACTGGTGCCAGATATCATGTCCGCTGCGGAATTGAGTTGATTTTTGGCATCTAAGGCTGATATTTCAAGTTCGGATAGCTCAATGCAAAGGAGGAAAGCCATGGACGAAAAAAAGAGGATACTTGTGGTCGACGATGAGCCTGATTTTGCTTCCATTGTCCAGGGGAATCTGGAAAAGGAAGGATTCGAGGTTGAGGTGGCATATAACGGTGTGGAGGGTCTGGAAAAGACCCATGCAAATCAGCCGGATGCCATTGTGCTGGATGTAATGAGGCCGGAAATGGACGGCTATGAGATGTGCAACAGAAGATATCACCCAAAGCGTAAAAAGATTGCTGGGCGCCTCGTAACCAAAATGTCTAGAAGTGCTTTTGAAACCACTTCTAATCATTTGCCGACACCCGTTCTTGATAACCCAATGTAAGTTCAGCCCGGAATACGCATGTGAATGTTTACTGCATCTTAAGCGATGAGCGCGCCTATCGTTCAAAATCGCCGGCAATATTTTCGGCGGTATTGAAGAGCGCCGGAATAAACGGTGCCTATGTACCCTTCATGGTCAAACCCGAAAACCTGGGTCAAGCTCTGCAAAGTCTAAGGGTTTTGAACATCGCGGGTGCCAACGTAACCGTGCCCTATAAAGAGACGGTTATACCTTATTTGGATGTTCTATCAGAAGGGGCTAATATCATTGGTTCGATCAACACGATTGTCCGTAATGGGGATGTACTCAAAGGCTATAATACCAACGCCATTGGCATCATGGATGCCTTAAACAACGCCGGGTTTGATACTGAAAGTAAGTCGGCGCTGGTATTCGGGACGGGTGGGGCAGCCAAAGCCGCTGTTTTTATTCTAAATTGGTTGCGGACCCAGTCTGTTTTCGTTGCCGGCCGCGATCATGAAAAAAGCCGCAAGATCGTCGGTCGTTTTGGCGGGCAGGCCTTACCGTTACCCACCTTGGCGGCTGAACCGCTTTCTGTGGACCTGGTTGTAAACGCCACTTCTGTTTCCAGCCCCGATGAGTCTGCCGAAATGGCTTCACTGGCTGAAAAACTCCAGCTGCCGGATTGCCGGCTCGTGCTCGACCTCAACTACGGCCGCACCCACAATTTTTGGCAGGATATGGCCCTTCAAAAAAATATTGACTTTATGGATGGATTGTCCCCGCTTGCTTATCAGGCCAGGAGGACCTTTGCGCTGTGGACAGGTATTCAAGTGCCGCCGGAGGAGTTTTTGAAAGCGCTGAACGGTGAAGGGGAGCCGTAAAGAATCAATCCTGTTCAAGCGATCTGTTTATCGGCAAAAGCACCGTGAAAACCGAACCTTTGCCGGGTGTACTGCTGACTTCGATGAGCCCCCCCATGGAATCCAAAAGCCCTTTCACAATCGGGAGCCCCAGACCCGTGCCGGTGATGTACCGGGTGTCATCGTCTTTTACTCTGTAAAATCTTTCGAATATTTTTTTCACATGTTTATCCGCAATCCCAAATCCGTTATCAATAACTTTTAGGCGCAGATTTATTCCGGCCCGGTCGGCTGCAACCCTGATGTTACCACCCTCCGGTGTGTAGTTGATGGCATTCGTCACCAGGTTTCCGATTATGCTTTCAAGGGCCATCGGGTCGACGGTGAGTGATGGGAGCGGTGTTTCAGGAAGCTCTAAAGCCAGGGCCTGTTTCTTTCCGTCCGCCCTCGTTCTGAGGAAATCGACGATGTTTTTAAGTTGTTCCTCAAGCCGAACGGGCTCCGGAGATTGGCAGATAAGCCCCTCTTCAATTCGAGACAAATCAAGCAAATCGCCGATGAGAGAAATCAATCCGCTGGTTTTTTCTTTGGCGCGGGACAGAATGTGTTGTTCCTGTCCGGTTCCGTCCGCTATCAAGTCCCGGAGCACGACTGCCAACTGCTCATGGATGGTCGAAAGCGGTGATCGAAGTTCGTGAGAGACTTTTGCTACAAACTCTGATTTAAGCTGGTCCAGGATTTTCATGTCCGTAATTTCCACGAAATTGACGACGGCCCCAAGGCATTCCCTCTTCTCTCCGATGATTGGCTGTCCTTTTGCCAGGAAATACTTCCGGTCTGATAGCCCAAACTCGTAATCGGGAATATCGTCATAATCGACATGTTTACCTTTAGAAATTTCCAGTATAAGTTCGCAAAGGCCTTTATCCGGCACATAGTTTTCTATGGGGTTGCCCGGTAGCAAACCCGGGTCCAGCTCGAGCAGCTGCCTGAATGCCGGGTTCATCAAAACCACCTGTCCCTTTGCATTTGTGACCAGCACGCCGTTTGGCAGGGACTCAATTATTGTTCGAATTCGGCTTTTCTCGGTATCCAAATCAGATAGGGTGCTTTTTTTCTCTTCCTCCAGTCTTTGGGCTTCACGTGTGAGCCGAATTTTTTCTGAGGCGCGGTTTACGATAATCCGCAGCTGGTCCGGCTCGAAAGGTTTGGGAATAAAGTCATAGGCACCCTGCTTCATGGCCTCGATGGCTGTCTCCAACGTCGCATAACCGGTGATCATGATTACGAGTATGGTATCGTCCAGTTTCCGAATTCGGGAAAGAACTTCCATCCCATCCATCCCCGGCATCTTTAAATCAAGGAGTACAATGGAAGTATTCCCATTTTCCAGCATCTCGAGTGCTTCTTCTCCCCGGCTGGCTGTCAGGACATTAAATCCAAGTCGGGTCAGGATACGTTCAGATCCGTCCCGGATACCCTTCTCATCGTCCACCACCAGCGCGCGTAATGCTTCAAGTTCAGTCGCCACTTATTTTTCTCCTTTGCCCTTTCCATCGATGGGAAGCTCGATGGTGAACGTGGTTCCTTCACCGGGTTTGCTGGCCGCTTCGATGCTGCCGCCGTGATTTTCAACAATGTTATAAGCCAGGCTGAGTCCCAAGCCGGTTCCCTTTCCTTCCTCTTTAGTCGTGAAAAAGGGTTCGAAGATGTTTGGTAGAATATCTTCAGATATTCCCGGACCCGTGTCTGATATCTCAACACGGACCCGGTGGTTGTCCGATGACGGATAGCTCTTCACGCTCAGGGTACCCTTGGCCGCCATTGCATCGGCGGCGTTTAGGATAATGTTCATAAACAAATGATTCAATTGTTGAACATCGGCCTGGACCAAAGGCAGTGCCGGCGCCAGGTCTTTTTGTATCTCTATATTCTGGAATAGGCTCTGGTCTCCAAGCAAAAACAGCGTTCGGGAAACAACCTGGTTGATGTCGCAGGGTTTCATCATATAGTTGGTCTGGCGTGAGAATTCTAATAGTTCCTTTACCGTATCGCGGCACCTTTCGGCATCTTTTAAAACCCTTGCCAGATCTTCTCTGGCTCCATCCTCCAGGTTGTATTCTTCCATGATAAGCCTGGTAAACAGTGTAATTCCTCCCAGGGGGTTGTTTAGTTGATGGGCTACGCCTGCCGCCAGTTTACCGAGAGAGCCCATTTTTTCTGCCTGCAGCAGCTGGATGCGGGTTTTTTCCAGCTCTTTTTCCATCTGTTTTCTCTGGGATTGATCTATGTTGAGCCCTTCATAACCCAACACATTGCCATGCTCGTCATACCGCACGTGGCCGGTGAGCAAAACCGGGATTTTTTTACCGTCTTTACGCTTAAAATATACTTCGTAATCAATCACCCGGCCATCCCGCTCGATGAGTTCCCGGAACTTTTGACGATCTTCCGGCTTTAACCAAAGATCTTTGGCGAGATCTATTTTAAAAAATTCCGCTTTGCTATCATAACCAAGCATATCCAAAAGCGCCTGGTTGGCATCTAAGAATTTTCCTTCCTTGCTGCTGATGAACACACCGCAGGCCACGTGTTCAAACAGGCTCCGGTAATCTTTTTCAGAGGCCCGCAGCATTTCTTCACGTTTTTTGGCCTGGGTAACGTCCCGGTATATGGTCAGTTTCGATCCAGTTCCGTCAGGATTTTTAAACGGTATTTCCTGGAGCGCAAAGGTTTTATCTAATTTCGGTATGTAATAATCCCTTTTGACGGTTTTGCCCCGCTCAATGACCTCAGCCAGCTTACAATTCGGACATATATTATCGAGAGTGTTAATGATTTGGTGGCATTTTTGTCCTTGGCCTTCTCCAAAAATTTCAACCATGGATTTGTTCATCAGTTCAATTGTGTAGTCCCGGTTGATAACGACAATGCCGTCCTCCATAGCATCAAGTATATCGATGAGTCGCTGAATTTTATCATTCATCACATTTAAATCCTTTGGTGGCACATGTATTTTCGAATGAGACCTTGTTAATGACAGTGGGTTACAATCAATAGTTGTTGTTCGTCGTCTTCCCTTTCAATTAGTCTCTGGTTGTTTATCGGTGTTTTTCGAAAGGTTTTTGGATTGCATGGCTATCAAAAATATACGGGATTTAGCGACGCTGGAATTGCGAAGTTTGAAAAGCTCTTGCGCTCGTGGATTCGTCGAAATGGGGATGTCGCGCCGCCGGTATTCGATGAAAATCAGCCGGAAATTTGAAAATAAAACGTATCACGGGTTTGTTCAAAATACCATAGGAAATAGAGTTGGCTTTGACAAGAGGCAATCTATTCAGGGCTAAGCTCCTTGATTGCGATTTGCTAAAGCGCAGATTCGTTGAAAATATCCTTTATGTATTATATTTACTGTAACAAAATCTTAACCTTGTATAATCGATACTCGACGGTTCTCACGCAAAGGCGCAAAGACACAAAGATTATTAATGCACTTCTTTTCTTTGCTGGCTTTGCGTGTTTGCGTGAAATAATACCTGAATCTTGCATAAAATTGATGAGAAACCTATAAATAAGGTAAAAAAGCGGGTAAATGAAAAATCCGGCTATAAAGTTTTAACCTTGGATAAGCGGAAATAGACGGGTTTCTCGCCAAGTCGTAAAGAAAAGGATAGATATTATCATTATTACGCCTTGAGCTTTCAGCTTTCAGCTATGAGCTATATTGTGTCTTGGCGTGACATAAAAATGTTTCTAATACGAATATAATTATTAAGGGACTAATCATAATTTTAGTGACTCTACAGAGGATACGCCTCGATGGCAAACAATCGCCTCAAAAAAATTGAATCACTCTTATATAGGGCACTGGCGGCCGACCGGCGTCACTTGCGGCACGACATCAGCGGTTTAAAGCGGGCCAGGCGGAAATCATTGAGCGGCCAGGTTTTGCAAAAAAGAATCAACGACTTGGAAAAGAGATTGCAGGGCTCAATAAAAAAACGGGCCCGACGCGTAAAAAACCTCCCAACATTCAGCGACATTGACAGCTTGCCGATTACAGCCAAAAAGGATGAAATCATCAAAACCATTTCCAGATCGCCGGTGGTCATTATTTCCGGTGAAACCGGCTCCGGTAAAACCACCCAGATACCCAAGTTTTGCCTGGCGGCCGGAAGGGGGATCGATGGCAAAATTGGCTGCACCCAGCCCAGAAGAATAGCGGCCACAATGGTTGCCCGCCGGATTGCCGAGGAACTCGAGCAAGAGGTCGGACAGGCTGTGGGTTACAAAATCAGATTTAAAGACCGCACCCGCAAAGACGCCTATATCAAGATAATGACCGACGGCATCCTGCTGATGGAGGCCCAGAATGATCCGTTCCTGAACGATTATGATACGATCATCGTGGATGAAGCCCATGAAAGAAATTTAAATGTCGATTTTGTCCTGGGAATATTGAAAACCCTGGTAAAAACACGCAAGGATCTTAAAGTAATCATCACATCGGCTACTATTGATACCCGCAAATTTTCAAAGGCCTTTGATAACGCCCCCGTAATCGAGGTGTCGGGTCGCATGTATCCGGTTGAGGTTCGATATTTTCAGGACCCGGCGGAGGGCAAGCAGACATCCGCTGATGCAAGCGGCGAGCAAACGCACATAGAGTTGGCTGTGAGGGCGGTTGACAGGTTGAATGCACCTAAGACACGGGGCGATATACTGGTTTTTATGCCGACCGAGCAGGATATCCGGGAAACCTGTGAAATTATCGAAGGCCGCAATTATCCGCAAACGACGGTTCTTCCATTATTTGCAAGGCTTCGAGCAGCGGATCAATCCAAGGTGTTTTCGCCGAGGGTGGGCCGCAAAATCATCGTTGCCACCAATGTGGCCGAAACTTCATTAACCATACCCGGTATCCGATATGTTATCGATACGGGGCTGGCCCGCATTTCCCAGTACAATCCCCGCTCGCGCACCAAAGCCCTTCCGGTCATGCCGATATCCAGAAGCAGCGCCGATCAGCGCAAAGGCCGCTGTGGTCGAGTGGAAGATGGTGTCTGCATCCGTTTGTTTGCCGAAGAAGATTATCAGACCCGCGAATTGTTCACACCACCGGAAATTCTACGGTCAAATCTGGCGGAGGTTATCCTGAGAATGATCGCTCTTAACCTGGGGGATTTATCCGAGTTTCCATTTATTGACCGGCCGGCTGCCAAAAATATTCAAGACGGTTTTAACCTGCTCAAAGAACTGGGCGCGATCACAGAATCAGCCCAAGCAGGGTCCCGGCCGGCCAATCAATATTCCCTGACCGCCAGGGGAAAACTTATGGCGGCCATGCCGCTGGATCCCAGGTTGTCCCGTATGCTTATACAGGCCCGGAAAGCGGGGTGTCTGAATGAGATTGCGGTCATCGCTGCAGCCCTGAGTATCCAGGATCCACGCGAGCGACCGGCTGAAGAGGCCGATGCTGCCGACCGCATCCACGCCAAGTTTAACGATCCTTCCTCGGATTTTATTACGCTTTTGAACATCTGGCGCGACTTCAATAAAACCCGTGACCGGGTGAAAAGTGGCAATCAGATGAAAAAATATTGTAAAACTCATTTTCTTTCTTACAAACGCATGCGGGAGTGGCGGGATATCCACTTACAGATCGGTAATATCTTGGCAGAGGAGGACCATAAAATCGATTATGATGCCGGCTTGAATCCCGAGGTTAAATACGAGGGCATTCACAAGTCGATATTAAGCGGCTTTCTTTCAAATATTGCCCTCAAGAAAGAAAAAAACATATTTCAAGCAACCAGGGGCAAACAGGTCATGATATTTCCAGGCTCCGGGTTGTTTAATCAGGCCAAAACCTGGATTGTGGCGGCTGAATTGGTGGCAACTTCCCGGTTATTTGCCCGCACCGTTGCCAATATTGATAGCAACTGGCTCGAGGAACCGGGCCAGGGCCTGTGCCGGTATACTTATTTACACCCCCACTGGGAAAAAAAACGGGGTCAGGTGGTTGCTTTCGAACAGGTAAGCCTGTTCGGGTTGATTATTGTATCGGATCGCACGGTTTCCTTCGGCAGAATCAATCCTGAGGAAGCATCGGAACTATTTATCCGCCAGGCCCTTGTGGCCGGAGATGTGGCCCAGCCGTGGCCTTTTTTGAAACACAACTTAAAACTTGTCGATGACGTCAGAAATATGGAAGACAGACTCAGGCGACGGGACCTTCTGGTCAGTGAAGACGAAATGTTTCGATTTTATAAACAAAGAATTGGTGGAATCTACGATATTCGATCACTTCGCAGGCGACTGCAAAAAGAGGGCAATGACAGATTCCTTCGGATGACCCGCGAAGATCTCCTCAACTATGCGCCGGACGAGGCGCTGCTGGCCCAGTTTCCGGACCGCGTTGATCTGGGAAAAAACGTCTTTGCATGTTCGTATCATTTTGAGCCGGGAAGCCAGGCAGACGGGGTTACCGTAAGGATACCGTCAACGGTGGCCCAAACGGTTCCTGCCGAAACAGTGGATTGGCTGGTGCCGGGACTGTATGCCGAAAAACTGGGCGCGCTTATCAAAGGCTTGCCGAAGAAGCATCGAAAAAAACTTGTGCCGGTTGCAGAAACCGTTGATCTGATTGTCAAGAAAATGCCTCAGGGGCAGGGCCACCTGATTACCACGCTCGGAAAATTTATATACGAACATTATGGGATAGATATACCGGCAACTGCCTGGCCTGTAAACACCTTGCCGGATCATCTCAGGATGCGTCTGGCAATTACCGGACCCGATGGCGAAGCGCTCCACTGCAGCCGGGATAAAGCGATCCTAACCCAAAAGGCACCCGACGATGCCAGCCCCGACGAGTTGGAAACAGCACGAAAAACCTGGGAGCGGGAGAACCTACGTAGCTGGGACTTTGGCGATCTGCCTGACCATATTACGATCCTGGTTGAAAACGCGACCCAATGGACCGTTTACCCCGGACTCCAGGTTGATGACCGGGACGATAAATCCGTCAA
>CAMYNZ010000166.1 GCA_947259865.1 uncultured Desulfobacterales bacterium
GGCCGGCCCGAGCGAGGGAAACGCCTCTGGAGCGAGCGGAGACAGGGCCTGTAAATCCTCGCCCGGGTCTGCCCAACTGGGGCCAAGTCCCCGAAGTCCGATTTATTATTATGCACAAACGTTCCATTATTCTATACTGGTTGCTGCTGCTGGCACCCACCATCCTCATCGGTACAGCAGCTTTTCAGTTGCTCCGTCATGAACAGGAGCGGCTTGATAAGCAAGCACGTTTTTCGGCTCAGGAAAGAGCACAGGCGATCGGCGACACTCTTCAGGTCACCGTAGGGGCCATAGAAGATGAGCTCACCGACGCGTTGCAGCGCATACCCGCAGATTCGCTTACAGAAACACTCACCGCCTGGGCCACGCACAATCCGCTGGTCAGAAATGCCTTTGTCTGGAGTCCCAAGATCGGTTTGCTGTCACCTCAACCGGGGCTGAGTGCGACCATGGAGGAAAGACGGTTTATTTCTCGTTACCAAGCGCTGCTTACCGGGCGCATTCCATGGAATCGCGATGAAAGTGACATTGAAACCGTTCATGTCCCCCCGTCGGCGCCGCTTGAATCCAAAAAGGACACAGGCTCGGGGCAACCCGATGAGAAAAATAAGACCTCATCCCTTGTTCAAAATCTCCGTAAATTTAAATCCGAACGACAGCAGCTGGTGCAAATGGCCCAGGGAGATCTCACCACTTACGGAGGATTGGCCCGGGATTCCAAACGCGGTTTTCCCGAAAAAGCCGGCTGGATCCCATGGTTTGCCGATACCAGTCTCTTTATTCTCGGGTGGGTACAGCAGGGGCCGGGTGGTCTCATATACGGTGTGGAACTTGAGGTGATGACACTTCTGTCACGCCTCATTGCAGTTTTTCCGCCGCCGGCCTCCGTTCCCAAGGGTCTGGCATACGCCCTTATGGATGGCAACGGAAAAATATTACACCAGGCAGGGGAAGCCGTACTTGAATCCGGGCGTCCTGATCTGACAGTTCCGCTGGCCCCCAATTTGCCGCACTGGCAGATGGCCGTTTATTTTACAGAAGGCGGGATGACAGCTCAATCCGGTAAAGGATTTATTTTACTCACCGGACTTCTTCTGGCGATCTTCATTGTTGCCAGTGTTCTGGGTGGCTCCCTGTTGCTGCGGCAGGCGCATCGAAATATGACCGATGCCCGTCAAAAAACATCATTTGTTTCAAACGTATCCCATGAGCTCAAAACCCCCCTTACCAGTATTCGGATGTACGCCGAGCTTCTGGTTGAAGGCAGGATAAAGAGCCCGGAAAAGAAAAAGCATTACCTGCAGGTTATTGTCACTGAAAGTCAGCGGCTGACCCGACTTGTAAACAATGTGCTTCACTTCAGCCGACTGGAACAGGGCCGCAAAAAATATCATATTGAAGAAATTGATGGCGTCAAAATCCTGCTTGAAATTTTGGAAACCCACAAATTGCGTTTTCGAGAGGCAGGTCTTGAACTCAAGGTAGATATACCCGACCATGCGATCGTGGTCCGGACCGATCGAGATGCCATCGAACAGGTCGTGCTGAATCTGCTGGACAATGCACTGAAATACGCGGCTGAGGGCAAAGATCTTTTAATTCGCCTGGCGGTTAGCAACGGTTTTTGCGAGTTGCAACTGATGGATCGCGGTCCGGGAGTGCCGTCATCTCACCGGGCCAAAATTTTTGAGAAATTTCAACGGATGGACGATTCACTAACCACTCACAAGCCGGGATCCGGGTTGGGTCTGAGCATTGCACGTCGGCTTATGCGTGATATGGGCGGCGATTTAATCTACCGGTCGCGCAACAAGGGCGGTAGCTGTTTTGTTGTCTTGATTCCCTATTCTCATTAATTCCGAGGAACCTTCTCACCGGACTCAAGGACACGCTCGAGAGTGAAGGTTACCGTGTTACAACTGCTGTTGATGGGCAGGCAGCGCTGGCTCTGATCCGGCACCATACTTATGATCTCATCTTACTGGACATTATGATGCCGGGCAAAAGCGGTTATGATGTTTGCCGGGAAA
This sequence comes from uncultured Desulfobacterales bacterium, assembly GCA_947259865.1. The sequence goes on from CAMYNZ010000166.1 coordinate 2,031, forward strand.
TTCGGGCAGGCAATGAAGATTTGCCGGTTATTATGCTCACGGCCAAATCAGAAGAGATTGATAAAGTTGTAGGACTGCAACTGGGCGCCGATGATTATATCACCAAACCTTTTGGAGTCCATGAGCTTTTGGCCAGGATCTCGGCCGTACTCCGGCGATTTCAACGAAACTCCCGGCAAAAGACCAGCGGGGTAGCCCAGGCGCCTGATCGCTTCACATTCGGCAGCGCCGAAATCGATGCCGTACAATACAGAATCAGAATAGAACAGCAGACCCTGGATCTTTCAGCCAAGGAACTCCAACTTCTTCAACTTTTTTACACCCGTCCCAACCAAGTATTAAGCCGGGATCACTTACTCAATGCAATCTGGGGGATCGATTACTTTGGCACCACCCGCACCCTGGATCAGCATATTTCCCAGCTGCGCAAAAAAATCGAACCCGATCCGCGTCACCCCAGGATCATCACCACGGTTCACGGCGTGGGGTACCGCTATGAGACCGGTGAGCAGGGCTGATAAAAATTTTAGTAATATTTTAAAATAAACACTCGGCGTTTGGTTTGTTTACTGCCGCAAACACTTTGGGTTACAGTCTGCAGGGTCTCTGCTGCCAATCATCTGTGTCCGGCGATCAATTTACGAAAATTTCCGATCGTTTTTTTGTAGTCGGCGCTGCCGAATATCGCCGACCCGGCCACAAATATATCGGCCCCGGCACGGGAAATGTCGCCGATGTTTTTTTCGTTAACCCCACCGTCAATTTCAATCAGGATGGATTCCCCCTGCTGTTGAATCATGCGTTTCAATGCGCTCAATTTCTCCAGACTGGCGGGTATAAACCGCTGTCCGCCAAACCCCGGGTTGACACTCATGATCAATACATAATTCACCTGTTCCAGTATCCACTCCAGTGTGCTCAACGGTGTTGAGGGGTTCAGTACGACACCGGCACGGGCACCGCATTCTTTTATCAAGTTGACCGTGCGATCTAAATGGTTACAGGTTTCCACCTGGACCGAGATATAAGTGGCACCGGCTTTAGCAAAATCCGGGATATAACGTTCCGGATTTTCTATCATTAGATGCACGTCGATGGGGAGTTCGGTCTCCCTTCGAACCGCCTCCACGATCATCGGTCCCATGGTAATATTGGGCACAAAATGACCGTCCATCACATCGACATGAATCCAGTCTGCGCCCGCCGCTTCCACCGATCGAACGTCTTCTCCCAGTTTGGTGAAATCCGCCGACAGAATCGACGGTGCGATCAATTTTTTCATAACCTCTCCTATGAAAATTGAACAATTTAGCAAAAATCCTGAGTATAAAACGATAGTATACCAACAATATTTGATCGACAATCTTCAATTTTCAATTTTTAAGGGGTCCGGTTCGCCCCGGGGTAAGTTCGCCCACATTGGCCTCGGTATCTTAGGTATTTTCGCCCTTACCCGGCAGCGAGCAGCCAGCATCCAGCCTGCTTACCACGCGTCATATATTTGGGTTTGAATCAGTATATCATCTTCGTATAGCAGCACCGTGGCTTCATTATTGGTTGGAATTAACAACCAGATTTCCTGTCCCGGTTTAATGAATTCATCGAAAAGATCACTGGAAAAACCATTGCTTTTCAACTCAACCCGGATATGCCGTCGCAAAAATCCATCATTAAGTCTGTAGGTGAAAAGGTTGCGTCCATGTTCACCGGGCAGATACTCCTGATTTTTTTTGGAGGGCCGCCGGTTTATCACAAGATTGACCCGGATACCCTCATCGACACGGTAACCGGCCAATGGTTCCTGGCTGACAACCGTATTTCTGGGCGTATTTTCGAAAATAGCAGATTTTATCTCACCCAGCGGAAGATCGAATTTTCCGATCAAAAGAACAGCGTCCTCTATGGAAAGGCCGGCTAGCTCAGGCATCTTGTATGCCAAGGGGCGCTGTCCGGAGCTGACCAGAAGATTTATACAATCTTCACGCTGAACCCTGGCTCCGGGTAAAGGGGACTGGGAAATAATTCTATCATTTTCAATATTGCGACTAAACGTTCGGGTTTGTTCGCCCTGGCATAAATCATTTTCTTCGAATATAATGCGTGCCTGGAGAAATGAAAGCCCCGTTAAGTTGGGCATTAAAATTGTCTTGGCACCTTTTGATATAATTATACGGACATCCCGTCCTTTTTTTATTTCTGCGCCGGGCTCCGGCTGCTGGAATATGACATGGTTCTTGGGTACATTGGGACTGTACTCCGATCCTTTGACTTTGGTGTTTAGCCCCAGACCGGTGAGATATTCAAGGACATAGACCACATCTTTGCCGATAAAATCCGGCACAATGACCGTGTCTTCGCTTTTAATCAGAAACCTCAGTGTTAAATAGGCGCTGATACCGGCAACTACAATAAACACCAGACACAAGGCGGTTATTTTTGCGATTCGCTTAATCATCTGATCCTTTTAAACCGGGCCGAAAAGAAACCGTCCATGTTGTGCGGGTATGGCGTGGTCTTCAAATATCCCTGTTGCGTAAATAAAGCGGCGGTTTTTGGGGAAAGTGCCCCGGTTCGAGGGTCCTGGGCAAATTCCGGATGAACCCTTAAGAAATCGTTGACGATGTTTTCGTTTTCTTCCTGTTCGTTGCTGCATACCGCATATACCAAAATTCCTGACGGCTTGACAAGGTGAGCCAGGTTATTCAGGAATTCAAGCTGCCTATTTCTGTGTCTTTGCAATTGCTTTTCAGAAAGGTTCCATTTGGCATCCGGGTTGCGGCGGACCACCCCGAGTCCCGAACAGGGTGCGTCAAGTAGAATACGATCGAAAGTTCCGGTTTGTGAAATTGCCGGTGGGACATTCAGATCATGTTTTCTGGAGCTGACAATGGATGCTGCTAAGCGCTGCATTTGTGAATTCAATTGTTTGAGTTTTTCGGCATTGTTGTCAAGTGCAATGATTCTACCACAGTTTTTCATCTGTTGGGCGATATGTCCAGTTTTCCCGCCCAGACCGGCACAGGCATCCAAAATGGCTTCTCCCGGCTGGGGATTCAGCAATAGCGTGACTAGCTGGGCGGCTTCATCCTGGACCTGGAACCAGCCTTTCTGAAAGGAGGCCAATTGGGGTATGGGTTTGCGTGGATTCCTAATTGAAACGCCCCCGGGTGCATATGGGGTTGGCATTATTTCTTCGGTTTCATTTTTAAGCGCTTTGATCAGTGCCTCACGGCTCGTCAGGAGGGTATTGGTGCGCAACGTTATTGCCGGGATTGTATTTATGGCGTCGCAAAGCGCTTCGATATTTTCAATATCGTTTTTTTTAAGCCATCTGCGGATCAGCCATCGCGGGAAAGATTTCCTGGCCGCCAGGCTCTCAATGGGTTCTTTCTGTGAATCCGGAAAGACCACATCATGATAGTTTCGGGCGGCATTGCGCAAAACAGCATTGACATAGCCGACGACCCAGGGCGCCCCTGTTGATTTCACCAGCTCAACGGATGTATTTACAGCCGCAGCCCTGGGAATCCTGCTCAGATATACTATCTGGAAAAGTCCAATTCGGAGGATGTTTAATACAGAGGGGTCTATTCGGGTGAGGCGAATTTTTGATTGATGTTCGATGATATAGTCCAATCGGCCGCGCCATCTTAACACCCCGTAAACCAATGCATTCAGCAATGCCCTATCTTTACCGGACCGCAATTCGATCGCATCGAAATCTGCTTGCATTGCAGCATCCAGCGTCTGACTGCTTCGCCCAACCGTATTCAGGATTTGCAGGGCAGTTCGTCGAACGTCGAATCCCGGGCTGGGTTCGGTATGCCGTATACCGAATTGCCGATCAATACTCATTGGCCAACAAAACCAGTTCTCATTCGAGTTTCGCCTATCCGGAACCGATTTATGTGAGAATAGTCCCGGGAGGCATTTTGAATCCGCGTAAAAAATCTGCTATCATGAGCCGTTTTCCCGAGGCGCCCTGGATCTCCAGGACTGACAGTACGCCTCTTGAAGTGGCAACCCGCAGCTCATCTGCAAACCCTTTGATCACCGTACCTGGCGCCTGAGCGACATCCGCCCTGACCGATCTGGCATTAAAGATTTTATAACGCTTGCCTTCATGAAAAGTGAAGGCACCCGGCCAGGGCGTCATTCCGCGAATAAAAGCAGAAATTTTTTCTGCCGGCGCATCCCAGGCAATATGACCGTCGCCTTTTTTCAGCAAAGGTGCATAGGTCGCCTGGTTATGGTCCTGTTGGATGGGCTGGATGTGGCCTTTTGAATAGCGACTTAATGTATCAATCAACAGGTTTGCCCCTAACTCGGCCAATCGGTCATGCAGTGTTGCCGAGGTGTCGGCAGGAGATATTTTTTCCTCGACCGCCAAAAGAATGTCGCCGGTGTCCAGCCCCTCGTCCATCAACATGGACGTCACACCACTTGCCGTTTCTCCATTGATAATGGCCCACTGAATAGGCGCCGGCCCGCGGTATTTTGGTAGAAGGGAGGCATGCAGGTTTATGGTGCCAAGCTTTGGCAACTGCAGAATATTTTTTGGAAGAATATGTCCGTAGGCAACCACAACCAGAAAATCCGGTTTGTTGCGGGCAACAACGTCAACAAATTCTTTTTTTTTAACGGATGGGGGTTGCAAAACCGTATAACCGAGTTCAATAGCCGTTTGTTTGACGGGTGGGGAGATAACTTTACGCCCCCTGCCTTTGGGTCGATCCGGTTGGGTAACGACCAATGAGAGGTGATGATTGCTTGCGTGGAGTGCATTCAGTGCAGGAACAGCAAATTCAGGGGTCCCCATAAATATGATGTTGTAGGCCATCATCATTTTTTTCTTAACATCTTATTAACGCGCCTTTTGTATAATTCTCTTTTTAATGCGCTGAGATGGTCGATGAATAATTTCCCGTTTAGATGGTCTATCTCGTGTTGCAAAACAATTGCCAGATATCCTTCAGCTTCGATTTGAATCGGTTTACCTTCCCTGTCGAGACCTTCCACCAAAACGGCGCTGGCCCGTTTAAGGTCGGACCTGAAATCAGGAACACTGAGACAACCCTCATCTTGGGAAATTATCTCCCCTTCACTGTCCACGATTTCTGGATTAATCAGCACCTCAGGTGATCGATTCATCTCTCCGGGAAGCTTATCATAAATCAGGACTCTCTGATCACTGCCCACCTGTATGGCGGCCAAACCTACACCGGGAGCCTCGTACATGGTTTCCGCCATGTCCTCAATGAGCTCCTGAATAATGCTGTCAATATTTAAAACCGGTTTTGTCGGTTGTCGTAAAAACTTGTCTGGATATGTAAGTATTATGCGGATTGCCATGATGGTTGACCTGCTTATCGGCTTAGTCAAATTTATTTATGGGGCCCGGGATCTATAACCTTAGTATCTTAGTTGTTATTTTTGTGCATTTTGTGGCACAAAAATAGTATTGGGATATTTTCACCATCTTGCAACGATTGAATATTCAATCTGCAATCTTCAATTTTCAATACCGGCTCGTCCGGCATAGGGTATTATCATTTTGCAAATGATACGCGCCAGATATTGACACCGGTTATCATAGCGGATACCAGCCCGACAAGAATAACCGGAAATAGCTGAATCGCATGGTTTGCCAGCGTAAACCCGGCCGCCTCATTGAACGATACACCAAAAAGTAACATGGCAAAAACACCGCCTGCTTCCCAAAGCCCCCAATATCCGGGTGCGGACGGAAGCGCAATAAAAAAGCAAATGATTACCATGACGGTCGCGAGTTCAAAAAATGATAATGCAATCCCCGGACAACCCAAAGCAAATATATAATAGGAGAAAGCGTGCAGGGCCCAGATCACGATAGAGAACAGCAAACACACAACCACCCGCATAGGCTGTTTTAAAAGAACCAATCCGGCAGCTATATTATCCAACATTGTCAGCAACGGTTTGGCAATACGGTGTTGTAGTTTGTCCGTTAATTTGGGTCCGGCAAAAAAAAATAAATCCGGAATTGATTTAATACACCATGCGATGGCCCTGCGAGTTGGCTGAAGAATGATCAACGCAATCCCGGCCAGTAATAGAATGCTGAGTTTTAACAGGCCTTTAAAAACGAAATTTAAGGTGCCGCTGTTTAGCGTATATTCGCCAAATGGTATACCAAGGGCGGGATCTATTTCCATTTGTGCAAATAGTGCTATAAACAGGATGATCAGAATACCCATATCAAATACCCGTTCAGCGGCCACGGTTGCGAGCCCGGTGCTGAAAGGGACGTTCTCTTTTTTTTTTAAAATAGCCGGTCGCGCCACCTCTCCGACCCTGCCCGGCAATACACAGTTTATCATAAAGCCGATCATCAGTGGATGAAAGGCGTGCCGGAAACTTACACGCTGGTATGAACCCAGTATGAATTGCCAGCGGATGGCTCTAATGACAAAACCGATTAAGATCAACGCGGCCGTGGGTATTATCCAGATATAATTAATTGACAGTAGATAATTTATCAACTCGGCAAACGGCACGTTTCTAAACGCGAGGTAAACGGTGGCGATAGAAATGATTAATCCGATGGTGAAGGTGATGCTGATTTTTCTAGTCATATTAAGCCAATATACTACGTGCTTCTATAACGTCCCGTTTGATCTGTTCGGATAGTTGCTCAATGCTTGAAAATTTGATTTCGTCCCGTATTCGTTTAACAAAGTTAATCCGTATCTTCTGGCCGTATATGTTTTGGTCAAAATCAAGAATGTGGACTTCAACCGTAAATAGTCGATCCTCAAAAGTCGGGCTGAAACCGATATTGGCAACACCTGCGAAAGGTTGACCCTTGAATTCCACGGTAACGGCGTATACGCCGGTTTTGGGGCAGAGTTCATCGTGGAGGCTGATATTGGCTGTGGGAAACCCCAACAATTTACCACCTCTGTCCCGGCCGGTTGTGACGGATCCCCTTATCTGATAATATCGGCCCAATAATTGCTGCACCTCTGCGACTTTTCCCTCCATGACCAGCTCTCGTATTCGTGTGCTGCTGATTCTTCCCGGGAAATTTTTGGCAATCTGAATCCAGTCAACCCGGATCACTTCAAAATTAAGCTGGCCTGCCATGGATTTCAAAAGCGCCAGATTCCCTTCCCGGTCTCGGCCAAAGGTATAATCTTTGCCGACAACAATGACGCTCATCCCGATCCGCTTGATCAATAAATCCGCCACAAAATCTCTTGCAGATAGTGCCGCAAACTCACGGGTAAAGGGCACGCAGATAAGAACATCGATACCTGATCTCGAAATGAGTTCAATCTTTTGTTCGTGGAGGGTAATAAGCGGCGGCATGTTTTTCTGTTTCAGCACTCGCAAGGGATGCGGCTCAAAGGTCATTGCAACTGCAGTGCCGTTAATTGCATCCGCTTTTTCAATAACCTCATGGAAAAGCGCCTGGTGTCCTATGTGAACCCCATCGAAGTTGCCAATGCTAATAACCGCCTTATTAAAAGGTTTGACGATCTTATCAAGATTATCAATAATTTCCATTTTAACCAGATGTATTACTATGGGCTTGACATGGTTTGAAAAAGAATATATTTAAAACAACTTTAGAATAAAATCAATTATTTTTACCTCAAGTGCCGAAGTGGCGGAACTGGTAGACGCGCTAGGTTCAGGGTCTAGTGGGGGTCTCCCCGTGCGAGTTCAAGTCTCGCCTTCGGCACCATTTACCATCAAGCCTTCAGTGATAAAGCCTCTGTAGACTCGCACAGTATCAATTCTCAAAAAAATCCCGGCTCTAATCAAACCCTAATTGAGCGAAAGTCGAGGGTGCCCCAGATTCAAGGCGTCCAAGGGCGAAGTCGTAGTAAACTACGACGAGCCCTTGGCAACCAGCCAGAGGCTGACAAGCGCGGAAGATGGGGTATTCCGCCAAAGATCTCTGGCGGATAAACATCGGCTTGCCCGCCTCTGGCG